>NZ_JBEPBF010000005.1:0-148877 GCF_040298985.1 Streptomyces sp. NPDC001093
GGGGCGCCCCCGACCCCGGGGACCCGCCTCCCGGCCGCCCCCCCCGGGGCCCGCGGCTCACATCGCGACGGGCTGCGGCCGGGGCGCGGTGAGGCGTCCCGTCCGGGCGAGGGCGGCGACCGCCGCGGCGCAGGCCGTCCCGGTCGCCGTAAGAGCCGCCCAGGTCAGCCAGGCGGCGTCATGGCGTCCGGCGAGGTCCCACAGCGCCCCGGTCCCGAGGTTGCCCAGGGTGATGCCGAGTCCGGAGACGGTGTTGTAGAGGCCATAGTGCGTGGCGACCAGGCGGTTGCCGGACAGGGCGACGACCGTGTCCATCTCGAAGGGATAGACGATCGCGGATCCGGCCGCCAGCAGCACCACGGCCACGACCAGGGACACGAGTACGGCCGCTGTGGAGCCGCGCGGGCTGAGGGCGAGCGGCACGAACGCGAGCCCCATGGCCGACAGCCCGCGTACCAGGGCCTCACTGGGCTGCCAGCGGTCCTTGGCCCAGCCGGTGAGCCTTAGCTGGCCCACGACGGAGACCGCGGCCGAGACGACGAACAGTCCGCTGGTGACCGCGGTCCCCTGGGCGCCGAGGGCCTCGGACGCGGCGAGCGGCAGCGCGAGATAGACCTGGAAGGCCAGGACGTACGAGCCGGTCATCGCGGCGGAGAAGAGGAGGAACGGACGGTTGGCCACGACGCCCCGCCACTGCGCCGGCACACTGTCCCGCCCGCTGTCCCTCGTCTCTCGGTGACGTGCGGGCAGCGCGCGCCACTGCAGCAGGGTGAGGACGGCGAAGACGGCGGCGGCGACCGTGCACACGAGCCGGAAGTCGGCGGCCAGCAGGACCAATCCCACCAGCGGGCCGAGCAGCATGCCCGCCTGGTAGTAGACGTTGAAGGTGGCGAAGGCGTCCACGCGCCGTTCGCCCGCCTCGTCGGCGAGGTAGGCGCGGACCGCCGGGTTGAACAGGGCGCCGGCGAAGCCCGTGGCGGCAGAGGCCACGACGAGTGCGGGCAGGCTGCCGACCCAGCCGAGCAGGCCGAAGCCCAGGGTGCGCAGCAGGCACCCCGCCATGATCGGGGCCTTGTAGCCGAGGCGGTCGGCGAGGGTGCCGCCGATGAGGAACAGGCCCTGCTGGGAGAAGTTGCGCACGCCGAGCACGAGCCCGACGGCCCAGGCGGCGAGGCCGAGTCCGTCGGACAGGTGGGTGGCAAGGTAGGGCATGAGCATGTAGAAGGCGAGGTTGATGCCGAACTGGTTGGCCATCAGCAGCCTCGCCGCGGGCGGGAAGGAACGGGTCTGCCGCCACAGCTGCTTCATCGGGTCGCTCCCGCCAGGTCGTGGCGTTCGTCGCCGGTGAGGGGGTCGGTGACGTGGGTGCAGCGGGTCCAGCGGGTGACGGTGCGCTCCCGGGTGTCGGTGATCTCGTCCGGGTCGTCGGCCGGAGGGGCGCCCAGGAGTCCGTGGCGGCGGCAGTAGGCGTCGTCGAAGACCGTGCCCACGTAGCGTTGCGGGCCGTCGGGGAAGACGGCGACGATCCGGTTCTCCGCGGGCAGGATGCGGGCCAGCCAGCGTGCGACGAGGGCGACGGCGCCGACGCTCCAGCCACCGCCCGCGTAGTGGCGGCGGGCCAGGTGCCGGGCGGCCCACACGGCCTCGGGGGCGGCGACCCAGTGCACCTCGTCGAAGAGGCCGTAGGCGACGTTGCGGGGGTGGATGCTGGAGCCCAGGCCGCGCATGAGGCGGGATGCGGCGGGCTGGCCGAAGATCGTCGAACCGGTGGCGTCGACCCCGACGATCCGCAGGCGGGGGAAGAAGCCGCGCAGCACGGAACCGATGCCGGCCGAGTGGCCGCCGGTGCCGACGGAGACCACCAGGGTGTCGGCGCGGCCCAGCTGGGCGACGAGTTCGTGGGCGAGCGGGGCGTAGGCGACGACGTTGTCCGGGTTGTTGTACTGGTCCGGGCACCATGCGCCCCGATGGACGGCGAGCAGCTCCTCGACGCGCTGTCGGCGGGCCTGCTGCCAGCCGCCTTGCGGATGGGGCGTGGTGACGACGTCGACCCGCGCCCCGTACGCGGAGAGCAGGCCCGTCATCAACGGCTCGATGCCGGGATCGGTGACGACGGTGACCGGATGGCCGTATGTCGCACCGGCCAGGGCCAGGCCGAGCCCGAGGGTGCCCGAGGTCGATTCGATGATCCGGGCACCGGGCCGGAGCCGGCCTCGCTCACGAGCGGCTCGGACCATGTACAGGGCGCTGCGGTCCTTGATGCCGCCCGGGTTGTGACCTTCGAGCTTGGCCCAGAAGCCGCGGCCGGCGGCGGTGAAGGGTTCGCCGATCCAGAGGACGGGGGTGTCACCGACGAGGCCGGCCGGTGTGTGCAGAGGGTGCCTGGCGTCGGCCGGCGAATGGTCCGCAGGCATCGGGCGTGCGGTGTGTGGGGGCTGGTTCATGGCGTGCTTCTCCTGCGACCGGCGCCGGGTCCGGCGGCCGGCCGATGGTGGGAACGGGGGCGGAGTCGATCGGTCGCCGTGGGCTCACGTCGTGTGGAACACGGCGAGGTGCCGATCAGGTCCGCCACACGCCCAGAAGCGCACGCCCATGTCCTGCGGAGGACTCGGCGGGGACAGCGGGGGAGTGGTGATGTGCCGACGAGGGGGCGGCCGCGGCGGGGCCGGGAGGATCGGGCAGCACGAGGTCGGGGAGCGGCGGTCCGGTCGGACGGGGGTGACGCGGCGGCTGTACGGTCGGCTCGTCCAGGGCGCAGCAGTGAGCATCCTCGTCGGACGCGGGTGTGCCCTGCCCGGCTGTGCTCTCGCCGGCTGTGCTCTGCTCGTCCGTGCCCTGCCCGTATGCGCTCCGCCCGGCGGTGCCCGGCCCGGACGTGGTGTCCCGATGCCAGTCGGCGGGCCGCGGTCCGTGGCTGCCGGGCGCCACCTGCGACAGGGCGTCGGTGCGCAGGGCCTCGGCTGCCGCAGGACCGTGACAGCAGCCGAGCAGATGCAGGAGCGTGGCCAGCAACACGACGACCACCGCTCCGGCCCGCGGCACGGAGCGGCCGCTTCGGGCGATGACCGACCCAGCACGCACGAACGCACAGCGTAGTTGGCCGTGTACGCAAAGTCCTGATCGGAAAGCCCGGGGCTTCCCCGTGCTGTCCGGCGGCGGAGCCGCGCTGGTTCCGGTGCTGCCGGGCCTGGGCGGGACCGACTCGCCCGCCGTCCGGGAGACGGATTTGGTGCCGGCGTCCACCACATCGGGTGAATCCGGGCTCCGGGCGTGCCTCGTGCTCGAGGCGGTCGGCGCCCCGGGAGTGTCCTGCCCACGGCGCGCGCAGCGGTCACGGCGGGCCGTACGACGCGCGAGCGCGAGCAAAGCACGATAGAAGTGGGGTATGGGGTCGGCGTGGCGAGGCCGGCCGTCCCGGGCGGCCCGTGACCCCCGTGGCGTTCGCCCGGGGCCATGCGGTCCGAGCGGGCGGAACGGGTGGTGAACCGTCGTGGTCGATTCCACACCGCTCGGCGCAGCCCCCGATCCCGCGGACGCGGCCACGGCGGTCGTCGATGCCCACGGGATCGTGACGGCATGGAGTGCGGGTGCCGAGCGGCTGCTCGGCTACGCCCGTCAGGAGGCCGTCGGGAGCCCCGTCACCCGGCTGATCGTCTCGGACGCGGCCCTCGGGGACCGCTCTGACACCGCCCTGCACGGGTACGGCACGACGACCTTGCTCCGGCACCGCGACGGCCGGCACATGGCGGTCCACGTGTACGCGTACCCGTCGGTCGACGCCGAAGGCCGCGCCCAGCAGCTCCTCGTGGTCGCACCAGCGCACCGGCCGGGACCGGAGCCGGTGTCGGCGGAGGAGGCGTTCGCGCAGTGCCGGCTGCCCGTGATGGTCTACGACTCGGCGCTGCGGGCCGTCCGCGCCAGTGCCGGCGCCGTGCGTGAACTCGGCCTGAACGAGGGGCAGATGTACGGTCAGCGGGTCACCGACATCCTGCCGCCCCACATCTGCCGCACCGTCGAGGACGGCATGCACCGCGTGCTCATGACGGGCGAGGCCGAACGGTTCCACGTGCGGGGCAGGGCCCGGCCGGAAGCACACGAAAGGGTCTGGTCCATCACGGTCTCCCCGCTCACGACCACGGCAGGGCGGGTCGGGTGCCTGGAGCTCTCCGCGCTCGACGTCACCGAACAGCACCTGGCGCGGGAGCGGCTCACCCTGCTGAACGACATCAGCGCACAGGTCGGCAGCACCCTGGACGTGATGCGCACGGCCCAGGAGATGGCCGACGTCGCGGTGGGCCGGCTCGCCGACTTCATCACCATCGACCTGCTCGACTCCCTGTTCCGAGGAGTCGAACCGAGGCTCTCCACGACGGGCAGGGTCCCCCTGCGCCGCGCGGCGCACCAGTCCGTCCTGCCCGGCGTACCCGAGTCGTTGGTCAAGCCGGGAGCCGTGGACGACTACCCGGAGGACTCACCTCCCATCCGCTGCCTGGCCACCGGCAGAGCCTCGCTGCACCGCATGGAGGACCCGACGGTCAGGGACTGGGAGCAGGCGGATCCCGAGCGGGCGGGCGTGGTCCGGAAGTTCGGCATGCACTCCCTGCTGATCGTTCCCCTGCGCGCCCGCGGCATCACCCTCGGCATCGCGGTCCTCGTCCGCCACCGGCGCGAGGAGCCCTTCACCGAGGACGACCTGCTCCTGGCCGAGGAGATCGCCGCGCGGGCCGCCGTGGCCGTGGACAACGCCCGCCGCTACACCCTCGAACGCGGCACCGCCCTGGCCCTGCAGCGCAGCCTTCTCCCGCGCCGGATCGCCGCCCAGGCAGCGGTCGAGGCCGCACATCGCTATCTTCCGGCCCGCACCCGGGCGGGACTGGGCGGCGACTGGTTCGATGTGATCCCCCTGTCGGGCGCCAGGGTGGCGCTGGTCGTGGGCGACGTGGTGGGTCACGGGCTGCGGGCGTCGGCCACGATGGGGCGGCTGCGGACCGCGGTGCGCACCCTGGCCGACGTCGACCTTCCCGCCGACGAACTCCTCACCCATCTCGACGACCTCGTCACCCACCTGGCGGCCGAGGAGGACGGCCCCACGGAGCGCGAGCCCGCCCTCGAGGCCTCCACCGGCCTCGTCGCCACGTGCCTGTACCTGGTCTACGACCCGGTGGCGCGCCGTTGCACGGCAGCCAGCGCCGGCCACCCGCCGCCCGCGGTCGTCACGCCGGCCGGCTCGGCGGAGTTCGCCGGCATTCCTCCCGGCCCTCCGCTGGGTGTGGGTGGGCTGCCCTTCGAGCCCTTCGAGTGGGAACTGCCGCCGGGCAGCCTTCTCGCGCTGTACACGGACGGCCTCGTCCAGGGCGCCGATCGCGATCTGGGCAGGGGCCTGGCGCTGCTGCGCCGATGCCTCGACCGGACCGACTCCCGGTCGCTGGAAGCGCTGTGCGACGACCTGATCCACCGTCTGCTGCCCGAACAGCCCGAGGACGACGTGGCTCTGCTCGTCGCCCGTACCCGAGCCCTCGACGCGGGCCGGATCGCCGCCTGGGACCTGCCCTCCGACCCGGCCGCGGTGGCCGACGCCCGGGCGCACGTGCTCGCCCGGCTGGACGCCTGGGAGCTGGACGAGGTGGCGTTCACCGCCGAACTCGTGGTCAGCGAACTCGTCACGAACGCGATCCGCTACGGGCAACCGCCCATCCAACTGCGTCTGATCCGTGAGGCGGCACTCATCTGCGAGGTGTCCGACGGCAGCGGCACCGCCCCCCATCTGCGGCGGGCCCGCACCTTCGACGAGGGCGGCCGCGGCCTGCTGCTCGTCGCCCAGCTCGCCCGGCGCTGGGGTACGCGCCACCTCGCCCAGGGGAAGACCATCTGGGCGGAGATCGAACTTCCCACCGCGGCACATGACGGCACCGGCCTCGTGGAGTGAGTGCCTGAACCTCCCGTGCGTTCAAGACGTCCGGCCCGCTCTCGCGCTCACCGCCGCTGCCACTGCCGCCATGCTGACCACCGGACTGCTCTCCTGGCCCGGTGTCGGGCGGGCGGCGGCCGCTCCTGCCGCCTTCGTCCACCCGGGCGTCACCGTCTCGCGTGCTCAACTCGACTTCGCCCGCAGCAAGGTTCTGGCGGGCGCCCAGCCCTGGAAGGCCGCCTACGACCAGATGATGGCCGGCCGGTACGCAAGCCTCGGCCGCACCCCCGAACTCCGTGCCGTCGTCGAGTGCGGCCCCTACTCCGACCCCGACCACGGCTGCACGGACGAACGCGAGGACGCCATCGCGGCGTACACCGACGCCCTCGCCTGGTACATCACCCGTGACGAGCGGTACGCGAGAAAGGCGATCGAGCTGATGGACGCCTGGTCCGCCACGCTCACGGACCACACCGACAGCAACGCGCCACTCCAGACCGCCTGGGCGGAGCCTCCTGGGCCAAGGCCGCCGAGCTCATCAAGTCCTGCCCAAAATCATCAACGGCTCCCATTCCAACGGGAACTGGGAGCTGACGATGATGGAGGCGGCCGTCGGCATCTCGGTCTTCCTCGAGGACAAGGCCTCCTACGACTCGGCCATGGCCCGCTTCCGCACCCGCACCGCCGCCTACGTGTACCTCTCCTCCGACGGCGACCTGCCGAAGACCGTGCCGAGCCAGAACCTGAACACCCGGGGCAAGATCGTCTCGTACTGGCAGGGCCAGTCCACCTTCGTGACCGGACTCACCCAGGAGACCTGCCGCGACTTCGTGCACACCGGATACGGCATCTCCGCCATCTCGCACGTCGCCGAGACCAGCCGGATCCAGGGGCAGGACCTCTACGGCACCGACGTCGGGGAACGGCTGCGGCAGGCGCTCGGCTTCCAGTCCCGGTACGAGCTGGGCGCACCGGTCCCGAGCTGGCTGTGCTGCGGATCCGTCAGGCGAGGGCTCGGCCCCGTCACCGAGGTCGGCTACAACGCCCTGCACAACCGACGGGGCATCGCCATGACCAACACCCAGACCCTGACCGAGCGGAACCGCCCGGCCGGCACCGACAACCTCTTCGTGGCGTGGGAGACGCTCACCAGCGGTGACAATCCCAACTGACCGTGGAATCAAGCCGCAACGGGGAGCCGACAACCTCGGCCCGCAACAGAATGCCCCGACCGGTTCGCCTACGGGACGAGGCTGGTGCGGACGAGACGGAACGCGGCCGCCGGATCCGGGGCACGCGTCACCGCTCGCCCCACGACGACATGCGACGCGCCGGCGGCGATCGCGGCACGCGGTGTTCCAGGGCGGACATGTTCGGCCGGAGAGCCACCGGGCAGGGTGACTCCCGGGGTGACGATCAGGGGATCGGCCCCCAGCGCGCTCCGCAGGGCCGCGACCTCCCGGGGCGAGGCGATCAGACCGTGACAGCCGGCCTTGCCCGCCAGCCGGGCCAGTCTGAGCACCTGCTCCTCGGCCGAGTCCGCGATCCCGATGTCGGTGAGGTCCTCGTCGGTCATGCTGGTCACCACGGTCAGCGCGAGGACCCGCAGTCCGGGGAAGGCACGGGCGGCGTCGACGGCGGCGGTCATGATGCGCGGGCCGCCCATGCCGTGCACCGTCACCATGGAGACGCCCAGCGCTCCCGCGGCACGGACCGCGCCGGCGACCGAGTGGGGGATCTCGAAGAGCTTGAGATCCAGGAACACCTCCTTGCCCTGTGCGACCAGGCCCTTGACGAGGTCGGGGCCGGCCACGGTGAGCAGTTCCAGGCCGACCTTGTAGAAACGGCACTCGCCGCCCAGCCGATCGACGATGCCTTCGGCCGTGGCCCGGTCGTCGCAGTCCAGGGCGACGATGATCTGATGGCGCGTATCCACGGAGCCATTGTGCCCGCCGCCGGCTGTCGCCCGGTCAGAGGAAGCTGACGCCCTGGGCGAGGTTCAGTTCGCTGGAGTAGTTGACGGTGTTGGTGGCCGAGCGCATGTAGGACTTCCAGGCGTCGGAGCCGGACTCCCGGCCGCCGCCGGTGTCCTTCTCGCCGCCGAAGGCACCGCCGATCTCGGCCCCGGAGGTACCGATGTTGACGTTGGCGATGCCGCAGTCGGAGCCGGCGGCGGACAGGAACAGCTCGGCCTCCTGCTGGTCGCGGGTGAAGATGCTGGACGACAGGCCCTGGGGCACGTCGTTGTGCAGGGTGATCGCCTCGTCGAGGGTGTCGTAGGTGAGGACGTACAGGATCGGTGCGAAGGTCTCCTCCCGTACGACGTCGCTCTGTTCGTCGGCGCGGACGAGGACCGGCTCGGTGTACGCCGCCGCGGGTGCCGCGTCGGCGAGGCGCCGGTTTCCGCCGGCCAGGATCTTTCCGCCCTGGGCCTGGACGCGGGTCAGGGCGGCCCGCATGGCGTCGAGCGCCGCGGTGGAGATGAGCGGGCCGACCAGCGTGCTGTCGTCGAACGGGTTGCCGACGGGCAGCCTCGTGTAGGCGGCCGTCAGCCGCTCGGTGAGGGTGTCGGCGATGTCGCGGTGCACGATGAGGCGGCGCAGCGTCGTACAGCGCTGGCCCGCGGTGCCGGCCGCGGCGAAGACGATGGCCGGGACGGCCAGGTCGAGGTCGGCGGAAGGAGCGACGATCGCGGCGTTGTTGCCGCCGAGTTCCAGCAGGCTCCGGCCGAAGCGGGCGGCGACGCGGGGGCCGACCTCGCGGCCCATGCGGGTGGAGCCGGTGGCACTGACGAGGGCGACGCGCGGATCGTCGACGAGCCTCTCGCCGACCGTGCGGTCCCCGAGGAGCAGACGGTGCACGTCACGGGGTGCCCCTACGTCGCCGGCCGCTCGGGTGAGCAGATGGCCGCAGGCCAGGGAGATCAGCGGCGTGAGCTCCGAGGGCTTCCAGACCACGGTGTCCCCGCAGACGAGGGCGATCGCGGTGTTCCAGGACCACACGGCGGCCGGGAAGTTGAAGGCGGAGATGACACCGACCACCCCGAGCGGATGCCAGGTCTCGGCCAGCCGGTGGCCGGGGCGCTCGGAGGCGATCGTACGGCCGTACAGCTGACGGGACAGGCCGACCGCGAAGTCGCAGATGTCGATCATTTCCTGGATCTCGCCGAGCGCCTCGGAGCGGATCTTGCCCGCCTCGAGGGTGACGAGGTCCGCCAGGTCGCTCTTGTGCTCGCGCAGCAACTCACCCAGACGGCGCACGAGTTCACCACGGCGCGGGGCGGGCGTGGTGCGCCAGGCGAGGAAGGCCGTACGGGCGGCGGCGACGGCCTCTTCGGCGTCGGCGTCGGTGGCGGCCCGCAGGCCGAAGAGGTGCTCGCCGGTGATGGGCGTGCGCGCGTGGAGGCCGGTGCCCTCGGCCACGTCGACGCCGATGTTCCGAAGGGCGGCACGGGCGCGGGCACGCAGGTCGTCCGTGGCGGGCAGGACGGTGCTGGTCATGGTGGTCCTTGACGGTGTGAGGGGGTGGTGTCAGCGGAGGGTTTCGGTGAGGCCGAGTTCGCGGGCGACGCGGGCGAGGGAGCGGTTCTGCTGCCGCTCGTAGAGGTCGAACGGGTCCAGGACGTCCCGGCCGATGGCGCCGGAGAGCCAGGCGGCGTCGTAGGCCGTGCCCTGCCGGTCGTTGTCGCGGGTGCCCTCGCCGCCGAGGTTGGACTGGAAGATGCCGGCCGCCGAGCGGGGCAGAAAGTCCTCGTAGACGAGGGGCTGGGCGTGCACCCACCCCTCCCGCAGCAGGCCTTCGAGGTCCGCCGGCGGCCGGCTTCCGTCGCGGGGCCGATCGGGGTCGAGCCGGTACGTGAAGTAGGCCAGCCCCTCGGCGGCGAGTTCCTGTTCGCTGCCGGGCATGTGCCGCTCCCATACGGCGCGCGCGATGTCGCTGCGGGCCTCCGAGGGTTTCTGGGCCGCCTGTTCGTCGACGAGGCCGAGGAGTTCGTCGTACAGGGCGCGGCCCTCGCGCGTGAGGGCGATGCCGCGGGCCTCGACCTCGCCGAAGCGGACCCGCAGGGAGCCGCTGACGACGCCGCCGTCCGGGGTGCGCATGGCGCGGGGCTCGGCCAGGGCCCGGAAGGAGGTCTGCCGCAGCAGCACATCGGGGCCCTTCCAGGCCGGCGGGCCCTGGATGGTGTCGATCATCTCGATGCCGCGCTCGGTCATACGCCGGTACAGCTCGTCGATGTCCAGGACGCGCGGGGTGAGGTGGTTGATGTGGGTGCTGCGCACGCCGCCGATGTCCGCGGCGACGGCGGAGATTCGCTCCAGGGTCCCGTACCAGGCCTTGTCGACCGGTTCGGGAGACAACTCGAAGGCCTGCACGGCCAGTTGGAGGAAGCGTTCGGCCTGCTCCCCGGGCAGCTCCTGCTCGGCTGCGGCGCGGTCGGCCAGGGCGAGCAGCTCCGGCGGAAAGAGCTCGCGGCCCGCGAGGAACGCTTCGAGGCGTGTGCGCAGATCGGTGTCGAAGAAGCGGGGGTCGGCCGGGGTGAGCATCGAGGTGAACACCCGGAAGGGGTTGCGTGCCAGCTCCGCGCCGTCGACCGGCCGGAACGCGGTGGAGACGACGGGTACGGCGCTGGCCGCGGCCTCCCTCAGGTCGTAGAACCCGACCGGGTGCATGCCGAGGGCGGCGAAGACGCGGGCCACCTGCTGCAGTTCCCGCGGCGTGCCGACGCGGATGGCTCCGTGCCGCTCGGCGGTCACCCGGCCGATGGATCCGAGACGTTGGGCGTCGGCGCCCCGCGCGCGCAGGACGTCCTCGTTGACCTCGCGGGAGACGTCCACGAGCGTGGTGTAGGCGGGCACCTCCTGCCCGTACATGTGCGACAGCCGCTCCGCGAACGCGGCCCGCAGCTGCCACTGACTGATCGTCGACATGGTTCGGCCTCTCGATCGGGGTTCACACCACGTGAGCTTCGGGGCGGACGTCGGCGCCATGGCGGAACCGGTCGGCGCTGAGCGGGGAGATGTCGGTGAACGGCTCGCGCTCCAGGTACAGGTCGCGCATGACCTCGCCGACCGCGGGCGCCTGCAGGAAGCCGTGGCCGGAGAACCCCGTGGCGTACAGGAAGCCGGTCAGCTCACCGGAGCGGCCGATCAGCGCGTTGTGGTCGGGTGTGACCTCGTACAGGCCCGCCCAGCCCCCGACGGTCTCCATGCCGGCCAGGGCCGGGGCGCGGCGGCGGGCGGCGGTGCGAAACAGCTCCAGCCAGTCCGGGGTCCAGGTGGTGTCGAAGCCGTCCTCCTGGCCGGGATCGGCCAGCCCGAACAGCAGGCCGTCGTCGCTGTTGTGGAAGTAGGCGGTCGAGGAGAAGTCGATGGTGAACGGGATACGCGGAGCGGGCGGCGTGAGCGGCACGGTGAACGCCAGCTGCCGCTTCACCGGCCGTACCGGGAGGTCGACGCCGGCCATGTCGCCGATCCGCGCCGACCAGGCCCCTGCCGTGCAGATGACGGTGGAGCACGCGATGCGGCCTCGGCAGGTGTGTACGCCGACGACGCGGTTCCCGGCGGTGTCGATGCCGGAGACCTCGGTGTGCGTGGCAAGGGTGACTCCGGCCCCGGCCGCGGCCCGCGCGTAGCCCTGGACGACCAGTCCGGGGCGGGCGTGCCCGTCGGCGGGGGAGTACGCGGCGGCCACGAGTCCCTCGGTGCTGAGGTAGGGACACAGGCGCCCGGCCTCGCCGGGGCTGATCACGCGGCTCGGCACACCCAGACCGTTCTGCAGCTCGACGCCGGCCTCGAAGTCGCTCGCCTGCTGTCGGCTGTCGAGCAGGAAGAGATAGCCGACCGTGTCCAGCCGGATGGCGGAGCCGGGGCGCTGGGGGAACTCCCGGTAGGCGCGCAGGCTGCGGCTGCCCAGTTCGATGTTGAGCGGATCGGAGAACTGGGCACGTACGCCGCCGATCGGCTTGCCGGAACTGCCGCAGCCGAGTTCTCCGCGCTCCACGACGACGATGTCGGTCACCCCGGCTTCGGCGAGGTGGAACGCGGTGCTCACCCCCATCACGCCGCCACCGATGATCACGACATCGGCGGAGGCCGGAACGGTGCGGAAGACCGAGGAGGACAACGGGCCACTCCCTTCCGGAGACACCCCGTCGGCCGGATCCGATTCCGGGGCGGCGGGGCTGTCAGTGACAGAGTCGTGCCGATCAGCCGTCCGTGCGTCATCGTGCAGCAAGCCGACCGTTGACGTCCATCAACGGTTGGTGCTTCCGAACTTTGGGCATTCCTGAATGGACTGGACGAGTGGGGTGGGACGCCGCGTGGAACTCACCGAGGCCGGGGCGACCCTCGCCCTGCGCGTCGGCCTCTTCGCCACGGCCGCCGCCGAGATCCTGCCGCCGGCCCTGCGCCAGGTACGCCGGTTGCACCCCGGCACTTCCGGACGTGCCCATTCCGCGGGATCCGCCCCCGCGGGTCAGGGAGTTGTCCAGGAACGGTTCTCGCTCGCGGCTCCCACCGGGGCCATGCCCGGCCGGCACAAGGTCTCCCTCTCCTTCGCCGAGCACCGGCCGACGGTGGCCGCCCTGGTGGATGTCCTGCGAGCCTCCGCGGGCCACCACTCCCGGCCTGGTGGGAGCAGCTGAGGCGCAACACGCTCGGGTCCCGCTGAGCCCGGGCGGCGCATCCCGCGGACGTCGGCGCGAACGCACACGCCCATGGCACTGTCAGTGGTGGCTGCGAGGCTGGCGGCATGGACAGGGACGATGAGCAACTGCTGCGCGGCCGGGTCTACGGCCAGGACCACGACCGACCGGGCCCGCGGCCGGGACGCCGGTACGCCGAACTGGTCGGCGGGCCGTTGGACGGGCTCCTGCTCGACATAACCGACTGGACAGGAGACGAGAGCGGTTCCGGCGCCGCCCTCCCCACCGAACTGGGCCGCTTCGGTGCCGGTGGCCGGGCGATGTACACCCCGCGCCCCGGCGACCCGCGCCACTTCGACTGGGACGGGGATGTCCCGTGACGGCAGTCGGCCGGCCACGGCGGCGCCGCTCGGCCGGATGAACGTCCCGCACCCGGTGCGTGTGCGTCGGCGAGCACGTGCGCGTCGCGTCGCCGCCGGCCTCAGGACGTGGCCCGGGCCAGTGCCGAGAGGGTTTCGAAGTCCCAGGTGAGCGCGCCGGAGCGGAGGTCGGACGTGACCGCGTCGAGCCAGTCGAGCTCCGCGGTCAGTACGGCGCGGCGGTACTCGTCCTCGAGCATGGTGACACGCGGCAGCGCCAGTTGCCGCGCTCCCTCGGCGGCGGCCTCCAACTCGGCGAGCCGCGCGCGTACTTGTGCGGCCCGAGCGGACAGATCGGCCTCCGCCTCCTGCGGCAGCAGCATCATCGTGAAGGAGAGCGCGGCGGGGAACTCCGGGTACTCCGCCCGCGGCGCGACCAGCATGTCCCGCAGCCACTCACGCGTTGCCGCACGGCCCGCGTCGGTCACCTCGTAGACCGTGCGTTCCGGGTACTGCTGATCCCGGCTGGTCTCGCGTACGGCGATCAGTCCCGCCTCGAGGAGCCGGTCGATGGTCCGGTACAGGCTCGCGCGCTGACTGACGTTGACGACCTGGTCCTTCCCCCACTGCTTGATCAGCCGCTGGATGCCGTACGGGTGCAGCGGCTGCAGGTGCAGCAGCGAGAGAACGGTGAGGCCGAGAGGGGAGCTGCGCATGCCGAGAGCCTACCGGAGCCAATCTCAGATGAACTAGTTGACGCGAGACTAGTTTCATTGCAACTATCGAACCATGAAGACAGCGACTCCGCTCGAGTCCGCCGAGCGCATCCATGCGGACCACGCCACCGTGAAGCGTCTGGGTCACTGGACCGAGGCCACCGAGTTCGACGTGCGCGCCCGCCGCGCCCTCGTCGTTCTGGACCTCCGCTCGCCGCAGATCGGCTGGGACGAGCCGGTCACCCTGAGGCTGGAGCTCGTCTCGGGCGCGGTCGGCCTGCTGCTGCCCGAAGACACCGCCGTGGACTGCTGGGACCTCGCCTTCGCCCGCCGTGGCCGGGTGAAGGACGCGCAGCCGGGCGCCGGCCCGGCACTGCTGCGGCTGACCGGAGAGGTCACCGACGGCGAGATCCGGATCCGGCGCGGCGGCATCGCGCAGCTCACCGCCATGTGCTCGCGGGCCTATCTGGACGACCTGCGCCGCGCCCACCGCGAGGGCGGCCTGCCGTCCGTGGACGACCCGAATCGAGAGAGGACCCGCTGACATGACCCGCACCCGCACCGCGATCGTGGTGGGCGGCGGCATCGCCGGCCCGGTCGCAGCCCTCGCGCTGCGCCGGGCCGGGATCGAGGCCACCGTGCACGAGTCCCACGCGACGACCGCCGACGGCATCGGCGGAGCCCTGAGCATCGCCCCCAACGGCCGGGCCGCCCTCGAGCTCGTCGGACTCGAGCGCATCGGCGCCCCGATGAACGCCATCGTGCTGCAGAACCACAAGGGCCGGACCATCACCGAGATCCGCCAGCCCATGCAGTTCAGCTGGCGTGCCGATCTGTACCGGCGGCTCTACGAACTGGCCCTGAGCCAGGGCGTCCACGTCCAGCACGGCTACGAGTTGGTGGACGTGCGCGAGAGCGGCACCGGCATCCGGGCCGTCTTCGCCGACGGCACCACCAGTGCCGAGGCCGACGTCCTGATCGGCGCCGACGGCCTGCGCTCCACCGTGCGCCGGTTGATCGACCCCCAGGCGCCCCGGCCGCGCTACTCAGGACTGCTGGGCTTCGGCGCACGGGTCGACGGCGCGGGACTGCCGCCCACCGGGGACCGGATGTACATGGCCTTCGGCCGCCGAGCCTTCTTCGGCTACCAGTCCTTCGACGACGGCACCGGCGTATGGTTCGCCAACCTGCCCCATCCCCACCTGACGTCGAACCAGGTGCGCCAGACCTCCGACGAGGAGTGGCTGCACCGGCTGGGCGAGGCCTTCGCCGGGGATTCCGTACCGGCTCTCGACCTGCTGCGGCGCACCCCGCCCGAAGACCTGGTCAGCGCCGGACCCATGGAGGATCTCCCGCACGTCCCACACTGGTATCGCGGCCGGATGGTGCTGGTGGGCGACTCCGCCCACGCCACCTCGCCCAGCTCCGGCCAGGGTGCCTCGCTCGCCGCGGAGAGCGCCGTGGAACTCGCCCGCGCCCTGCGGGACCTGCCGCACCCTCAGGCCTTCGCCGCGTACGAGCACGCCCGCCGTGCCCGGGTCGAGCGAGTGATCGCCCAGGCCGCCCGCACCAACAGCGGGAAGGCCGCCGGGCCGGTCGGGCGGGTGCTCCGTGACGCCCTGCTGCCGCTGTTCGCCCGCCTCGCCACTCCCGAGAAGATGGCCTGGCAGTACGACCACCGGATCCACTGGGAGGCCCCGATCGCCGCTTGAGGAACCGGATCCGCTGCGCCACGGCGTCCGTGGTGACGACTGTCCCGCCGGACCGCGCCCGCTGAAGGCTCCCGGCCCACCCGCCGGGAGCCAGCCGTGTGGTCGACCGGATGCCTTTGCCGCTGGACGCGGACGGGCAGACAGTACAGAGGCGCCGTACCGGACGGCCTTCACAAACGCCCGGCAGATCACCATGAGGGCTCGGTCGGCCGGGCCACTACCGAGGAGTCGTCACGTGAGGGTCGTCATCACCGGTGGGTTCGGCTTCCTGGGCTGTCGGCTCGCCGCCGCGCTGCTCCGGACGCGGACGCTCGGCGGCGCACCGATCGAGCGTCTGGTGCTCGCCGACCGCACCGTACAGCCCGACTCCCCACCGGCGACCGACCCCCTCGTGGACATCGTGCACGGCGACCTGATCGACCGCCTGGACGACCTGTTCGCGCAGCCGGTCGACGTGCTGTTCCACCTCGCCGCCGCGGTGTCGGCCGAGTGCGAGGCCGACGTCGACCTCGGCATGCGCGCCAACGTGGACACGACCCGCGCCCTGCTCGATGCCGCCCGGGCACAGTCGGCCACCGGCGGCCCGAAGCCGCGGGTGGTGTTCTCCAGCAGCCTCGCCGTCTACGGCGGCGGCCCCGGGCTGCCGCTGCCCCCGGTGGTCGACGAATCGACCCTGCCCCTGCCGCAGTCGAGCTACGGCACGCAGAAGCTCATCTGCGAGCACCTGATCGCCGACCACACCCGCCACGGCTTCCTCGACGGGCGTATCGCCCGTCTGATGACCGTCTCGGTACGGCCAGGGAAACCGAACGCCGCCGCATCCGGCTTCCTGTCCGGCATCGTCCGTGAACCGCTCGCGGGACTCCCGGCGACCTGCCCGGTGAACCCCGGCCTACGGGTGGCCCTGTCCTCACCACGCCGCACGGTCCACGGACTGCTCCGCATCGCCGAAGCCGAGCGCGGCACCGGACCGGGACGGCTCGAAGGCACGGTGCCGGTCAACCTTCCCGCGCTCACCGTCTCGGTCGGCGGCATGCTCGCCACCCTGCGGCAGGTGGCCGGCGACGCCGTCGCCGACCTCGTGAGCATCAGGCCCGATCCGGCCGTCGAAGCCATCGTGGCCTCATGGCCGGCCGTCTTCGACAACCAACGCGCCGCCGCACTCGGTCTCCAGGCCGACCCGGACTTCCTGTCGGTCGTACAGGACTACGTGGCCGAGCACGCCGACGCGGTACGCGTCGACCCGCCTCCGTGGCGGGTGCGGCGGCGAGATTCGTGATCATGCGAGAATTCCGGGCACGGCGCCGACGCAGGCCGGACGGCTCCCGGTGCCGACCCCGACCACGAGGAGGGCCGCGATCATGCGTGAACTGGCCGAGACAGCACGGCAGTGGGCGGCTCAGGGGCGTACGGGCTTCCTCGTCCGCCCCCTCACCGAGCGGGGCTTCGGACCCCGGCGCCCCGCTGACGCCCTGCTGATCGACGAGGACGGTCACTGCCACGGCACACTGTACGGCGGGGCGTTCGACGCGTACCTGGCGGCGGAGGCCGCAGCCCTGCCCGCGGACCACACGGCGGGCGTGCGCGAGGTGTCCGTCCATGACGACGAGGTGAAGCGGGCGGGCCTGACCTGCGGTGGCCACGCCGAAGTGCTGCTGCAGTCCCTGCACACCGTTCCCGCCCGCTGGTGGGACCTGCTGGCGGACGGAACCGACGCCGCGCTGATCACGCGGCTGGACGAGGCGCGGACCCGGGCGGCCGGCACCGTGACGGCACCCGGGCCGGAGGCCGACGGCGGGCCCGCGGAGGCCGTCGAACGTGCTCGGGAACTGCTCAGCCGCCGCCGGACCGGCCGGGACATCCGCCCCACGGACGACGGCCTGATCCTCATCGAGACGTTCCCGGCCGTACCCCACCTGGTCATCGTCGGAGGAGGCGAACTGGCCGAGCTGCTCGCCCGGCAGGCCCGCCTGCTGGACTGGCACGCCACGGTGGAGTCCGCCGCCGAGGACGCCGTCCGGCTGCTCGCCCAGCGCCCGGCCGCCGCCTGCCTGATCGTCCTCAGCCACGAACCGGACGTCGACGTCCCCGTCCTGTCCGCCGCGCTGACCACCGGCGTCCCCTACGTCGGTGCGCTCGGCTCACGCCACACCCAGGACCGCCGTGCCGCGGATCTCGCCAAGGCCGGCCTCGACGAGGAACTCCTCGGTCGCATCCACGGCCCCATCGGCCTCGACCTGGGCGCGCGCACCCCGGCCGAGACGGCACTGGCCATCTGCGCCGAGGTGCTCGCCGCTCTCGACGCCCGTGAGGTCCGGGTACTGCGCGACGCATCTGCGTGACCTGTCAGGCGGAACCGGTCGCAGATGCGAGCTGTTGCGGCAATCGGTTCTCGTATCTGCGTTTCCCGGTCGCTGCCGTCCGGGTACGGTCGTGCGGGAGGTGGTGGGCCGGTGATCCAGATCGTGGAGCAGGCACCGCAGGAAGGGCCGTACGCCGTCGGCGCCGCGCTGGGGAAGGCCGGAGTGCGGGTCCAGGTCTGCCGGACCTGGGCGGGTGACCGGGTACCGGAGACGGTGGACGGCATGGTGGCCCTGATCGTGCTGGGCGCACCGGTGGGCGTCCGCGAGGACCTCCTCGGACAGAGCGCGGAACTGGCCCTGTTGAGGGCCGCGTTGGAGGCCGAGGTGCCGGTGCTCGGCCTGTGCCTGGGCGCCCGACTGCTGGCGGTCGCGGCGGGTGGTCTCGCCCGGCCCGGCGGCACCGGCGCGCGGCTCGGCTGGGGCGACGTACGGATGACGGCGGCCGCGCTCACCGATCCGCTGTTCGCGACCGTGCCCGACCGGCTGCGGGCACTGCACTGGCACAGCGGCACCCTGGACCTTCCGCAGACCGCGACAGTGCTGGCGTCCTGCGGCCACCAGCCCGCGCAGGCGTTCCGGATCGGCGGCTCGGCATGGGGGATCCAGTTCCCCTTGGACGCGGACGAGGCAACGGCGGAGGGGGCCGTCGTGCCCTGCCCGGAAGACGCGGCCTCGGTACCGGACTTCGTGGAGACCCGGTCGACGGAACCGCCGGCAGCGCCGGCCCGGCACCGCGACACCGTGGTGAAGTGCTTCGCCGACTTCGTCGCGGGACGGGCCGAACAGACGGCGACCCGCGCGTTCTTCACCCGGCGGGCGGCCACCTGGGAGGAGCGGTTCGCCGTCGACGGCCCCCGGTACGCGGCCGCCGCCGGGCGCATGGGGCTGCGCCCCGGCCAGCGCGTCCTGGACCTGGGCTGCGGCACCGGCCGGGTACTCCCCGCTCTGCGCGCCCAGGTCGGTGACGGGGGCGTCGTCGTCGGGATCGACCTGACACCCGCGATGCTCACCGCCGCGGCGCGCGAAGGCCGTACGGCGGACGGCTCCTTGCTGCTGGCCGACGCCTGCCGGCTGCCGCTGCCGGCCGGCGCGGTGGACGGCGTCTTCAGCGCGGGCCTGATCAACCACGTTCCCGACCCCGCGGCGGCACTGCGTGAGTGGGCCAGGGTGACCGCCCCCGGCGGCGTACTGCTGCTCTACCACCCCTCCGGCCGTGCCGAACGCGCCGCCCGCCACGGACGTCCACTCGACCCCGAGGACCCACTCGCCGAGGAGAACCTCCGGCCCGCCCTGGACGCCACGGGCTGGGACCTCTCCTGCTACGAGGACGCACCCCGCCACTCCCTCGCGCGCGCGGTCCGCGCCGACGGATGAGCGTCCCCGGAGGTGCGCCTGAGCCGCGCCTTCGACGAGGAGGCGGAGCTGTACGACCGGGCCGGGCCGGGATGTCCGCCGAAGCTGTACGACGGCCTCGCGGACGGCGTTGCCTCGTCGGTCTCGGGCCGTCACGGCGTCGGTGACCGCCTCGGGCCGTGCGTCCGGCGGCCGGTGTCAGGTGCGCAGCAGCCGCAGGTCCACCGCGTCGGCCATGGCCTTCATGCCCGCGTCGCCGGGGTGGAGGTGGTCGCCCGAGTCGTAGGCCGGGTCGAGGGCGGCCGGGTTCGCGGGGTCCCGCATGGCCCGGTCGAAGTCGATGACGCCGTCGAAGGCGCCGCCGGTGCGGATCCACCGGTTGACGCTCTGGCGGATCGCCTCGGCGGCAGGCGTGTAGTACCCGTTGCCCTTGTCGGGCATCAGGGTCGCACCGATGACGCGGACGTGCGCGGCATGCGCCTGATCGATCAGGGTGCGGTAGCCGTTGATGAGGTCCTGGGCGGTCAGCGGCCTGCCGTCGGGGCCGGCGTTGTTGCCGATGTCGTTGATGCCTTCGAAGAGGATCACGTCCCTGACCCCCCTCTGGCCGAGCGCGTCATGCCCGAACCGTTTGAGGGCGCTGACGCCCTGCCAGAGGTTGGGGACGTCGGTGAGGACCCGGTTGCCGCCGATCCCGGCGTCGACGACGCTCAGCCTCTGCGGACCCGGTCCGGCGGCGAGCCGGCGCCCGAGGAAGTCGGGCCACCGGCTGTAGGTGCCGGTCGAGGAGTGGTAGCCGTCCGTGATGGAGTCACCGAAGGCGACGACGGTGCCCCGCGCGGTCGGTGACACGACGTCCAGCCCCGCCAGGTAGTACCAGGAGGTCGTGGTGGTGCCGAAGGCGGCGGCGCTGTCGTCACCGGTGTGGTTGCCGGAGGCGATGTAGGTGGTGTCGAACGCGTCGGAGTGCCAGGTCGACACCCCCGTCGTACCGGGGACGTAGAGGCTGACGAGCAGGTTCTCCCCGGCGCCGACCGGGATCGGGACGACGTTGCTGACCACCTCTGCACCGGCCGGGATCGCGACGTGGCGGGATCCGCCGAAGGTGACGTTGCGCGTGGTGCCGCGCTTGGCCTCGCCACCGCTCGCCTGGACGGCCACGTCCACGGCGCTGACGTCGAGCGGGGTGGGGCTGTACCGGTTGGACAGGGTGATGCGGGCGCCCGAGCCCGAGACGCTGCTGTGCACCACCATCCGGATGGTCCGGTCGGTGAAGGACGGCCCGCCGGTCGTCATGCTGGGCGACCAGGCGCTGACCCGGGTTCCCTTGCTCTGCTGTGAGGAAGTGGCGGCGCTCGCCACCTGCGCGGTGCTCAGCGGAACGACCGCCAGGGCACATCCGGTCAGCGCGCCGCACACGGACAGCAGGGTTCTGCGACGCGGTCGGCGACCCGTCGCCATGGTTCTCTCTTCCGGGGACATCCTCGATCTCTCCACTCTTCTCGTGGTCCGCGTCCTCAGCCGAAAGTGCCCAGAGTGACGGACTCTCCGGGCTTGAGGCTGATCTTCCGTGAGGTACCGCCCGAGACGACGGTCGTGTCCCGGCCGCCGACGCTCTTCAGCGTCACCTGTGTGACCTTGCCGTTCTTCCACTTCAGGCCGGCCACGAAGCCGCCGCGGACTCCGACGCCGGACACCGAGCCGGACGCCGCCCAGGCGGAAGGCAGCGCGGGCAGCAACTCGACGTGGCCCGGGCGTGAGTAGACGAGCATCTCGATGATCGCGGAGGGTGTGCCGAAGTTGGCGTCGATCTGGAAGATGCCGCGGCCCTGCCCCATGTCCATGATGTCGAAGAGGTTCGGCGCGGTGCCGTTGCCGCCGTTCACCGAGGGCTTGAGATTGTTGACGACGAGCTGGTAGGCCTTCTCCGCGTTCTTCAGCCGGGCCCAGCACAGGCTGCGCCAGGCGTTGGACCAGCCGTAGCTGTTCATGCCGCGGGCGGTCAGCAGGGCCGTGGCGCCGGCGAGGATGTCCTTCGGGGTGGAGTCGTCCGGGCGGATCCGGTCGCCGGGGAAGAGGCCGATGAGCGGCGAGAGATGCCGGTGTGTGGTCTCGCCGAGGTTGTCGGGCGACATCCACTCCTCCAGCCACCCGGTCCTGGGGCTGACCACGGGCAGGTACAGGCGCCGGCGCAGACCGTCGATGGTCGCGCTGTAGGAGGTGTCCTTGCCGAGCACCTGGGTCGCGGTGTGGTAGTTGCCGAAGAGGTTCCACACCAGTTCCTGGGCGTAGGTGATGCCCTTCGCGTCCAGCGGCCCCTGCTCGGGCGACCAGTCGCTGTCGGCGATGAGGACCTCGCGCGAGGCTCCGGAGGCGTCGGTGACGGTCGTGGTGACGAGGCGGGCCTCCCAGAACTCCACGGCGCCCTTGACGAGGGGGTAGATCTTCTGCAGGTAGGCGCGGTCCTGGGTGTACTCGTAGTGCTCGAACAGGCTCTGGCACAGCCAGGCGTTGCCGGCCGGATGCCACCACCAGCCGCCACCGCCGTAGGGGTTGGTGGAGATGGCCACGGTCCAACCGGCCAGCTTCCCGCTGGAGTTGCGGTATCTGTTGGCCGGGCTGTTGAACAGCCGTTGTGTGATGTCCGTCCAGGAGGGCAGCTGCGCGAGGCAGTAGTCCGCGAAGGCGTCGAAGCAGCCGGACAGGCCGGCACGGTCGGCCATCCAGTAGTTCATCTGGACGTTGATGTCGGTGTGGTAGTCGCCCATCCAGTCCGGGTCGTTGCCGTCCAGCCAGGGGCCCTGCAGGCCCATCGGCAGCGTGCCCCGCGATCCGGAGATCATCAGGTATCGGCCGAACTGGAGGTAGGCGGCCTCGAGTTCGGGGTCGGGGACGTCGTCCCGGTAGCGGGCCTGCACCCGTTGCCAGGTGTCCAGCCTGCGCTGTGCGGCGGACGACGTGCCGAGGTCGATGTCCAACTGCTCGAACACCGGGCGGAAGTCGGCGACATGGGTGTGCAGCAGGGTGGTCGCGGAGTGCCCGGCCGCGGCGGCGACCTTGGTCCGCGCCAGGCGCTCCGGGTCCATGGACGGGTCGCGGAACCCGGCGGCCGCGTCGGGCGCGTAGTCGCTGCCGCCGCTGACCACCACCGTGAGGTCCATGCAGCCCCTGAAGGAGATCGACGTACCGTCGACGGCGACCGTGCCGCTGCTGCTGCGGGCCGTGACGGCGGCGCCGTACTTCAGCCCGTTGGGCAAGCAGGCGCCGAACGACGCGCAGCGCCCGGCGCTGTCGGCCGTGGTGGTCTCCCCGTGGGTCCCGGCGAGGGTCACGGTACCGGTGTAGGTGCCGCCGCCCTGCTGGGAGAAGTGCAGGACGATGACGTCGTCCGGGCGGCTGGCGAAGATCTGCCGCTGGTAGGTGACGCCGGACAGGTCGTAGGAGGCGCTGACGAGGCCCTGGGCCAGGTCGAGGGAGCGGCGGTAGTTGTCGACCGATCCCAGGTCGTGCCCGTCGATGGTGACGGTGAGCTCGGCCAGCAGGGTCAGGGAGCCGAAGTCGTCCCGGCCGTAGGGGAATTGGCCGTCGCTCTGCAGGGTGTCGTTGCGGCCGCCGGTCCACAGGGTGGCGTCGCTGATCGTCAGCAGTTCGGCGGCGGGGTCGTTGCCCGCGAGCGCTCCGAGGCGCCCGTTGCCCACCGGCAGGCCCTGCCGGATCATCGAGTTGGCGGAGCCGGGAGCCTGCCACCACAGCTGGTTCCTGGCGGCGGCGGCCGCGGACAGCAGCGGCGAGGAGGTGGGGCGGACGGGGGCCGCCGATGCGGTGAAGGCGGGCAGACCGCCGAGGGCGGCGGCCGCGCCGCCGGCGGCGGCGAGAGCGAGAAAGCCCCTGCGGCTCGGGTGGTTGTCGCGCGATTCGGTGTGCTCGGTGTGCTCGGTGTCCACGTGGTGCACTCCATGTGAGGGGAACGGCGCGGTGCGGGGCGGTGCGGCACCGGGGGGCGTGTCCCACCCCGGCCCCGCGCGAATGGTCAGGCTGACTTGGGTACGTCGATCCTGTCGATGTCAGGGGAGTAGTCCCAGCCGCTGTCGAACGTGATGGTGTTGGAGCCCGCCTTCAGCGCCAGCTGGACGCTGACCGTGTCGACGGTGTCCCAGTCGCCCGTCGAGGGGAACTTCAGGCTGGTGCCGTTGCCGCTGTTGGAGTAGACGGTGACCGAGCGGGGATCACCGCTGACGTAGGCGACGTTGACGGTGTAGATGCCGTCCTTCTTCACCGTGATGTCGTTGAACTGCAGCTTGCTGTCGAGATAGAGGTTGCCGACCTTCTTGCCGCCGGAACAGGAGCCGCACGCGGCTGTGGAGGCGTTGCCGGTGAGGGTGTTGTCGGCGGACTCGGCCTCGTAGCGGGTGGTCGCCGGCGGCGTGCCGCCGGGCTTGACGGTGAACAACCGTGAGCCGTGCGCGGGCAGCGTCGCGGTGATCCTGTTCTTGTACGTGCCGAGGTTCCGGTGGTTCCACAGGTCGCGCACGGAGGCCGCGCCGGTGAAGCCGAAGGACGCCCAGTCGGCGGTGACGGAGGCCGGTGAACCGCCGAGATCGAACAGGGCCACGGTGTACGTGCCGTCGGCGTTCCTGGTTCCCCAGACCTGCTGATCGCCCAGCGGCGTGACGGGGCGTGCGACGGGCGAGTCGTTCTGGTCGACGCCGATGACTTCCTGGTTGGTCAGCAGGGAGAGGCCGTAGCTGTCCAGCTTGGTGAGGTCGTCACCGGTGAACAAGGGCGACTTGTTGATGGCCCACAGGGTCATGTAGCTCTGTCGCTCGGCGTTGGTGAGACCGTCCATCGCGCCGTTGCCGACGTCGATCGCGTCGAGGTCGTTCCAGCCGCCCGGGCCCGCCCTGTGGCTCCACGCGGGGGCGTCGTTCCACCGGTCGTTGACCGAGTTCTCCCAGGTGACCAGGGTGTTGCAGTAGCACTCCACATCGGTGTCGATGCGCCAGCCGTTGGAGTACTTCTTCCAGTCGGCGGCGTGGCCGATGTCGAGCGACCAGGACAGCTCCAGATGGATCGGGCGCCCGGTGCCGGCGATGGCCTGGTGCCAGGCGGCCACGTCCGCGACGTTGTTGTAGTTGTCACCGGACTTGAACGAGCCGGGGCCCACCCCGTCCAGTTTGAGGAAGTCGTAGCCCCAGTCCGCGAGCATCTGCGCCTGCGAGTCGACGTACTTCTGCGCGCACGGGTTGTCGAAGTCCAGCTTGTAGGCGCTGTCCCAGCCGTTGGTGGTGCGCAGATCCGGGTAGACGATGTCCGCCGTGGTGCAGCCGGGGGCGTTGTGGACCGGAACCTTGCCGTCGCCGTACGCCCCCTTCTCCAGGCCGACGGGCAGATAGATGCCGGCCTTGAGACCCTTGGCGTGGATGTGGTCGGCGACCGACTTCATACCGTCGGGGAACCGGACCGGGTCGGGTGTCTGCCGGCCGTACTGGTCGAACTCGGACGTCCAGTTCTTGTCCATCCACCAGCCGGCGTCGATGTTGACATGGTCGTAGCCGTACTTCTTGAGCGTGGCGGCGAGGGCGTCGGTCTGCTTCAGGACGTTCGCCTCGGTGAGGTAGCTGTAGTTGCCGTCCGGGTTGAGGCCCGGGTACTGGGAGGACTGCATACTCCAACTGGACCAGCCCATGTACGGCTTGGCCGCGATACCGGAGGCGGCGCCGTCCGTGGTAGCGGCCGAGGTGACGGCTGTACTCGGGGAGCCGGAAGCGACGGCCTGGGTGGCGACGGCCGGGGCCACTGTGGCGAGTCCGGCGGTGACGGCCAGGACCAGCGCCGCTCTGACGGTGCGGCGCGGAAGGCCGGGGAGGGCTCCGCGCAGGACTCTGTACGGGGATGACCGCATGGGTCGCCTCCTGAGGTGAGGTGGGGTGGGGCTGAGGGAGCGGGAACGCGCGGTGGCACCCGGTGGGGGGCGGGCGTGGTTCAGGGTGGGGGAGGGGCGTCGTACGAGGCCCGAAGGCGGGCCGGAGAGGGCGGCCGGCCGGGCAGGACACGCCGCGTGCGGCGGGGCTCAGCCCTCGCCCGAGCCGATGGGGAGCCCGCTGATGAACCGGCGCTGCACCGTCGGGCACATCAGGAACATGGGGATCGCGGTCATGAAAAGCCCTGCCGCGATGAGGTGGCCGGACTGTGGGGGCTGCGGCTCTGCAGCGTCATCGCTCCTCCTTCTCACATGCCCGATCCCATGAAGGACTGGATGGCGGTGGCCGCGGCTCCGCGCGCCCACTCCTCGAACGGCAGGGGACGTGTCACCACGTCGCACTGCGCAGCGGTGCCGAAGGCGGACGCGGCGAACGCGTCCCGGATGCCCTCGGCGACCAGGTCGTAGGCGGCCAGGCCCTCGCCGGAGATGACCACCCGCTCGGGACCGAGGATGTTCACCAGGAAGCCGATGGCCTTGCCGACGGCTTCGCCGGCTCGTGCGTAGACCTCTCTGACACCGGGCTCTCCGCTGTGGGCCAGTGCCAGCGCCTCGGCCGCGTCGCTCACCTGCTTGTCGGTGGCCGCGCACACCGCGCGGAGTATCGCCGGATCCGCCGCGATCGCCTCCACACATCCCCGGTTGCCGCAGTGGCACAGCGGGCCGAGCGGGTCGAGTGAGAGATGCCCGATCTCGCCGGCCACGCCGTGCGCGCCCGACACCACCTGCCCATGCACCACCAGGCCACATCCGATGCCGGCGCCCACGGTCACCAGGGCGAAGTCCGAGAGACCGACTCCGGCCCCGAACCAGTGCTCGGCGACCGTGAGCGCCCGTACGTCGTTGTCGACCGTGACCGGCAGCCCGGTCGCGGTCCCGGCGATCGCGGCCAGCGGTACGTCCCGCCACTCCAGGAAGGGCGAGTAGCGGACCACACCGTCCGCGCGGTCCACATCCCCCGAGATTGCGATGCCCAGGCCCCGTACCTGCACACCGAAACCGTCGGCCTCCGTGAGCAACTCCTGTACCAGCGCGGTGATGACGGGGAGCACCGCCCCCGGCTCGCGGCCCGTGAGCCGTACGTGCCGGGACAACCGGACACGGCAACACAGGTCGGCCAGTACGGCGATGATCTCGTCGCCTGTCACCTTGATCCCGATGAACAGCGCCCTCCCCCCGTCCACCCACACCAGGCTGGCCGGGCGTCCCACCGCGGGACGCGCCTCTTCGTCCACGCCCTCGACCAGGTAGCCGAGTTCCATCAGCGGACGGACCGCCTTGGTGACGGCGGCCGGAGAGAGCTGGGTGCGCCGCCCCACCTCGGCCCGGGTGAGCGGACCGTGGGAGAGCAGCGTGGTGAAGACCAGGGAGGTGGCCGGCGTCATGGCCGGAAACCTAGAGAGGTTCTTTTTCGCTGTCAATGAATAAAGCAGATGTCTTTCCATAGGCGCCTGTTGGTCACGGTAAACCTGGAAAACGCAGGCAGATTGTGCGAGTTGGCGCATGATGAAAGATGTGGATGGCGGGCGGTCCGCCTCCGCGCCGAGGTCGGCCGGGAGGAACTGACCAACCACATGGCCGGCGGCGCCGAACTCGCCGCCCTCACACACGAACTGGCCCAGGTGCGCGGCGTCGACACCGACGAACTCCCCGAGGAGGAGGACCTCACCGTGTAGCAACGCCGCGCGAGCCGGCGTGTGGGGACCGGCCCAGGGCCGGTCCCCACACGTCACCCGGCAGGCCGCTCCGGCAGCAGCGACCGCAATGCCATCCGGGTCAGTTCTGCCTCGACGGTGTCGCGGTCCGGGACGACGGCCGCGCGGAAGGAGCGCCCGGCGAGGAGCGAGACGAGCCACCAGGCGGCCGTGTGCGGCTGGATGTCGTCGCGGACGTCTCCGGCGGCCTGGCCGCGGCGGAGCAGGTCGGCGAGCGTGTCGGCGAGATGCTGATGGACCTGGCGGAGGGCCTCGCCGAGGTCCGGGTCATGGGCCAGGGCGGTGGCGTCGGCGAAGAGGAAGCCGTGGGAGCCGGGCCGGTGGAAGTGGTCCATGCGGGCGGGGTCCAGGAATGCCGCCAGCACCTCGGGGACCGGCCGGCCCGCATCGGCCGCCCGGTGCAGAAGGGCGGAGACCGCGTCGGTGGCGTGGTCGAGGACCGCCCGGTACAGCGCGGACTTGGAGCCGAAGTTCTGGAAGACGACGGGCTCGGTGACGCCCACCCGCCGGGCGATGTCGGATACCTTGCCGCGCTGGTAGCCGGCCTCGGAGAAGACCTCGGTGGCCGCGGTGAGGATCGAGGCACGGCGCTCGGCGGCGCTCAGCCGGGTACGCGTGCGGGATCGGGGCTCGGTCACACCGATCATCGTATGCCCCCTTGCCGTTTTTCTTAGTCATGACTAAGTTGGGCTTGGGCTTAGTCGTGACTAAGTTAAGAAGGAGGATCATGCCTCTCGGACACCTCATGCAGGGCAGGCCGCACGCGGACACCCCCGGAGTGACCATCGCAACCCCGCGGGCGTACGAAGTCTTCGGCGCCCTCTGCTTCGCCGGCCGCCGCGGACGCGTCTTCTCCCGCCTCGCGGAGCTGAGCGGCGCCGCACCGGGCGACCGCGTCCTGGACGTGGGATGCGGCACCGGCTACCTGACCCGGCACATGGCCGCGCGGGTCGGCCCGGAGGGCGCGGTGACCGGCGTGGATCCCTCCCCGCCGGTCCTCGACTACGCCCGCACCAGGACCCGGCGCCCCGGCAGCGCCCGCTGTGACTACCGTGAGGGCGTCGCCGAGGCCCTCGACTTTCCGGACGGTTCCTTCGACACCGTCGTCACGAGTCTGATGCTGCACCATCTGCCGGAGGAGCTGCGGCCCACGGCACTGCGCGAGATGCACCGCGTCCTGCGACCCGGCGGGCGGCTGCTCGTCGTGGAGTTCCGGCCGCCGAAGACCCGGATCGGCCGGCACCTGGTACACGGCGGTGTGGGCCACGCCATGGCGCACCACCGGGTCGATCTGCTGGACACCCTCGTCACCGACGCCGGCTTCGAGCTGCTCGGACGCGGTGACCTGCGGCCATGGCTGACCTACGTGCAGGCGCAACGGACGCGCTGGTGACTCGGCGGGGCGCGCCGTTCGTCCTCGTCGAAGAGCACGTCCGCGACCGGCGCCGCCGGTGACGGTGGACAGGGCGTGGCCGCACCGCAGCGGTGGACGTTCTCCGGGCGGCGCGTGGAACTCGCAGTGAGGGGCAGCCCCGTACCACCCTCAGCGGGGCGCGTCGCTCGGCAGCTGTTGTTCCGCCCAGATGGTCTTGCCGGTGGCGGTGTACCGCGTGCCCCAGTGCTGGGCGAGCTGCGCGACCAGGAAGAGACCTCGCCCTCCCTCGTCGGTGCTGCGGGCACGGCGCATATGGGGGGAGGTGTTGCTGGCGTCCGACACCTCGCAGATGAGAGTCCGTTCGTGGATCAGCCGCAGGCCGATCGGTGCGCAGGCATGTGTGATGGCGTTGGTGACCAGCTCGCTCACTATCAGCTCGGTGGTGAAGGCGATGTCCTCCAGACCCCACGCGGCCAGGCAGCGGGCGGTGTTGTCGCGTGCCTCGTGCACCGCCTCGGGATCGGCGGGCACGTCCCAGGCGGCCACCCGGTCGGGGGAGAGGGCGCGTGTGCGGGCGATGAGGAAGGCGACGTCGTCGTGCGGATGGTCCGGCAGAAGAATGCGGACCATCGTGTCGCAGATCTCCTCCAGCGGCCGGTCGGGATGGGCCAGGGCGAAGCAGAGTCGCTCGAAGCCGACGTCGACATCGCGGTCCGAGGCCTCGATCAGCCCGTCGGTGTACAGGGCGACGACGCTGCCCTCCTCCAGCTCGATCTCGGCCGACTCGAAGGGCAGACCGCCCAGCCCCAGCGGGGGGCCGGCGGGGATGTCGGGCAGTTCGACCGGCTCGCTGAGGTGCGCGATGGCGGGGGTGGGGTGTCCGGCGCGGGCCACGTTCAGTTTCCGCGAGATCGGGTCGTACACCGCGTAGACGCAGGTGGCGCCGAACACCACCGGCCCGCTCTCGGACGCTTCCGCCTCGTCCGCCAGGCGCAGGACGAGGTCGTCGACATGGGCGAGAAGCTCGTCGGGGGGCAGGTCCATGTCGGCCAGTGTCTGCACCGCCGCGCGCAGCCGGCCCATGCTGGCCGCGGCGTGGATGCCATGGCCCACCACGTCCCCCACGACCAGGGCGATGCGGGCGCCGGACAGCGGGATGACGTCGAACCAGTCGCCGCCCACCCCGGCCTCCGCGTCGGTCGGCAGATAGCGGTATGCGGCCTCGACGGCGCAGTGATCGGGCAGATCCGGGGGCAGCAGACTGGTCTGGAGGGCGAGGGCGGCGTTGTGCTCGCGGACGAACCGCCGGGCATTGTCCACGCACACCGCGGCCCGCGCCACCAGCTCCTCCACGAGCAGCAGGTCGTCCTCGTCGAACGGGCTGGGGTTCTCCCAGCGCAGCAGCGTGACCACGCCCATGGTCGAGCCCCGCGCCCGGAGCGGCACCACCAGGTGCGTGTGCACACCCAGTCTGACGATCCTGGACAGGCGCTGCTCATCGCCGGCCAGCCACCACGTCGTCGGGTCCAGCACCGGATCGAGGATCGGCCGGCCCGTGGCGAGGCACCGTTGCTGCGGGGACTGCGACGGATACCCGCTGGACTCCCCGATGGGAACGATCGCCTCCGGCACCTCCTCGTGGATCGACAGGTGCACCGCCCGCTGGAGCGTGCCGCCGGTGACCGGTCCGGGGGTGAGGTCCCTGGCCGCGAGGACGCCCTGGAAGAGATCGATCGCCACGAAGTCGGCGAACTGCGGCACCAGCACCTCGGCCAGTTCCTGCACCGTGCCGTCGAGGTCCAGGGTGGTGCCGATGCGCTGCGCCGCCTCGTTGACCAGGGCGAGCCGCTCGCGTGCGCGGTCCTGGGCGGTGAAGTCGACGGCGGTGTGACACACCCCGAGCGTCTTGCCGCCGACGTCCCTCAGCGGGAACGACGAGCGGAGCCTGAGCCGGCCCTGCGAGTTCCGGCGGGACATGCCGTGCCGGGGCGCCACGTGTTCCACGGCCGGCGTGACCCGGCCCGACACCAGCGCCTGGCGCGCCTGCCAGTCCACGGCCGAGGGCACCTGCTCCGCTCCGGCGAGCGCGGCCGCGCCCGGGGCCGCGAGGTCGGTCGGCATGCCCTCCATGGCGGCCAGCGCCTGGTTCACCCACTGGAAGCGCAGCTCACCGTCGAGGACGGCGATGCCGATCGGCGACTCCTCCAGGAGGCCGCGCACCACGGCCTGATCGAGTTCCCACCGGCGCGAGTCGGAGACCTCACAGGCCACGGCGAGCCAGACGGAACCCTGCTCCGCATGCAGCGGACACACCCGCAGGGCCAGCTCGACCGGGTGGCCCGCCCGGTGACGCGCGGTGATCAGGCCCTCCCAGCCCTCCCCGACCGGCTGCGCCGCGGCGAGCAAGGACGCCGGTGAACGGTCGCTCGTCAGGAGGGAGGTCGCGGGCCGCCCCAGCACGCTGGGCGCCGGATACCCGAGGAGCTCTTCCGCCCTGCGGCTCCAGTAGCGGATCAGGCCGTGTACGTCCGTGAGGGCGACGGCGGCAGACGTGATGCCGAACGGATCGCCCCCGTGCTTGTCGGCCAGATCCCTGAGATCCATCGTGTCGGCCGCATCCGCGGGCGGGGTCACTGACACCACGGTCTCATACGGACCCGGGTGTGTCTTCGGACCGGCGGCCGCCCACGCATGCGCGCGGGCGGCACACGATCTCACTGCCGCGGGCGCTCGAAGGTCAGCAGCAGCCCTTCCACGGCTCCGGGCCCTATGCGGCCCTTGACGTCGGCGGAGGTGATGGCCTTCAGGCCCCATCCCTCCTCGGCGTGCTTGTTCAGGACCTTCTCCAGCTTGTCGCTGTCCAGCGCGTCGCCGATCAGCGACTCCCGGAAGGTGACGACCTTGTACTCGTACGTGTGGCCACTGCTCATGGTGCGGAGTCCTCCAGACTGCCGGGGGCGGGGTGGCGCGAAGGCCGGGGCAAGCTAATCATCAACGGGCCCCGCAACTCTTCATCGGGCCCCGCGACAGAAGGACGTAGCCTGGTCGGCGGCAGAGGCGAAAGGCCGGTGACCGACCGCTCGGCGGCGACCCCTTGGCGGCGTGATGTGCTGGAGTGCGACGGCGGACCTCGCGGCGGGCAGCGGTGTCGCCGCGGTGGGCGTGGCTTGCGTGGCGCTCGTGCGCCAGGGCCGGGAACTCCCGCTTGCCGCGATGCCGTTGCTGCTGGGGGTTCACCAGATCGTCGAGTCGGTGGTGTGGCGCTCGGGCGGGGGCGGCGGCGGACCCGCGACCGTCGTATGGGCCGTCATCGCCCTGCCGCTGCTGGCGGTATGGGTCCCGGCGGGAGTGATGTGGGTGGCCCCGCCCCACGCCCGGTTCCGGCTGGTTGTTCCGCTCGCCGCAGGATCGCTGACCGCCGTGTCGCTCGCCCGTGGCCTTGCCACCGGACCGGTGACGGCCGAGATCCACGGCCACACCCTCGCATACGTGTTGCACGTTTCCCCGGTACCCCTGCTCGTCATCGGCTACTTGCTGGGCACGGTGGGCTCCCTGCTGCTGTCCGGTGACCGGTGGCTGCTCGTGCTGGGCATCCTGGTCGCCGTGGGCGCGTCGGCGTGCTGGGTGTTGTGGCGGCTGGCGTTCGTGTCGACGTGGTGCGCCGTCGCCGCGCTGTGCTCGGTGGTGCTCTTCGGCTGGATGCGGGCACGCCGGACGTCCGCGTAGAGCAGGCGCGCCGTGGCGTAGCCGAGCCGGCACCCGGCGCGGATGCGGATCAACGCGTTCGGGTTCTCCTCCGTACGTCTCTTTCTGTGTACGCCGTGAGTCGTAACAAGTCCGGCCTGTAGAGGGATTCGCGCGCCCGCGCCGACACGAAATGGTCGTTCCGTCCTGGAAGTTGACCGAAAGGAACGGCCATCGTGCGGATAGGACGCATGGCGCCCTTGCTCGCCGTGGGGGTCACGGCAACGCTGGTGCCCGCCCTCGCCCCGGCGCAGGCATCCGCGGCGGAACCGCTGCAGAGATTCGCGAACCAGAAGCCCGCGTGGCACAGGTGCGACACGTCGCAGCCCGCCGCGTTCCAGTGCGCGACGATCGACGTCCCGCTCGACTACCGCCGGCCCGACGCCGAGACGATCAAGCTGGCCATCTCGCGCATCAGGACCAGTGTCCCCGCCGAGCGGCACGGCGCGCTCCTCTTCAACCCCGGCGGCCCGGGCGGCGAGGGCCTGGACATGCCGGTCATGATGAAGGACACGTTGCCCAAGGAGGTGCGCCGGCAGTACGACCTCATCGGGTTCGATCCGCGCGGGGTGGGGCGGAGCAGCCCGCTCAGCTGCGGTCTCACGGCAGGCGAGCAGGCCTTCGAACACGCCTACAAACCGGAGACGTTCAGCCATGACGTGAAGTGGGCGCGGACCGTCGCCGACAAGTGCCGTGCCAGGAACGGCGACAGACTCGCGCACTTCACCACCCGCAACACCGCCCGCGACATGGATGTCATCCGCGCCGTTCTGGGCGAGCGGAAGATCTCCTACCTGGGCTACTCCTACGGCACGTACCTCGGAGCCGTCTTCGCGCAGATGTTCCCCCAGCGGGCCGACCGTATCGTGCTGGACAGCGCCGTCGACCCCGCACGGGTCTGGCGCGGCATGATCCAGGTCTGGGCGGAGGGCACCGAGCCGGCGTTCACGCGCTGGACGAGGTGGACCGCGCAGCGCGACCGCACCTACCGGCTCGGCGACACCCCGGCCAAGGTGAAGAAGACGTTCTGGGACCTGGTCGCCCGAGCCGACCGCACCCCCATCGACGACGGCGGCGAAAAGCTCACCGGGGACGACATCCGGGCCAGGCTGCGCCCCGAGTTCTTCAGCCCCAAGGCGGCGGCCGCGGCGGTCGTCAGCCTCAGGAAGGCCGCCGACGGCCATGCGGCTCCCGGCCGTTCCCTCGTGCCGGACGGCCGGCAGGAACCGCGCCGGTCCGGGTCGGCCGCCGTGCAGCCGCCGGACGACAACGGCTCCGTCGTCTTCTGGACCGTGGTCTGCGGCGACACCGCGGCCTGGCCACACGACCCCCAGCAGTACCGGCGTGACGCGATCCGGGACAAGGCCAAGTACCCCCTCTACGGCGACTTCGGCTCCAACATCACGCCCTGCGCGTTCTGGGGCAAGCCGGCCGAGCCGGTCACCGCGGTGGACAACACCGTGGGCGTGCTCACCGTCCAGAACCAGTGGGACCCCCAGACGCCCCTGGTCAGCGGCCTCGGCATGCACCGCGCACTGAAGGGCTCGCGCATGGTGTACGTCAAGGGCGGCGAGGGCCACGGCGTCTACTCCGGTGACCCGCGGGCCTGCGCCAACCGCACCGTCAACGCCTACCTGAGCAGCGGGAGGCTTCCGGCACACGACGTCACCTGTGAGCCGTCCGGCCGCCAGAACCCCGGTGTGAACCCACGGATCACCCCGGCACCGCAGCACACACCGCAGACACCCCGCTTCTGAGCCGGTTCCCTGAGCCCGGCCGGCCCCCCTCACCGGCCCCGCACGGTCGGTGAGAGGGCCGGACGGGCCGGTTCCGGGAGGCGGTCGGCGCGAACCGGGGGTCGTCGCCGTCGCAGGGACGCTGCCGACGCTCCGCCTACAGCGACGCCAGGTTGTCGGCCAGGTCGGCGAGGCCGAGAGAGCCCTGGGTGAGCGCGTTCATGTGCCAGGTCCGCAGGTCGAAACCGGTGCCGTGGCGGCGACGGGAGGCCTCGCGCCCCTCCAGCCAGGCGCGCTCTCCCAGTTTGTAGCCGATGGCCTGGCCGGGCCAGCCGAGGTAACGGTCGATCTCGCTGGTGCGGCGCGCGGTGTCGCTGCCGTGGTGGGCGGCCATGAACGCGGTGGCGAGCTCCGGGGTCCAGCGTTCGCCGGGATGAAAGCCCGAGTCGGTAGGGACGGCGAGTTCCAGGTGCATGCCGATGTCCACGATCACGCGGATGATCCGGAGCATCTGTTTGTCCAGATAGCCGAGGCGGCGGGCGGGGTCCGTGAGGAAGCCCAGTTCGTCCATCAGGCGCTCGGCGTACAGGGCCCAGCCCTCCTTGTCGGCGCTGACCGCGCCGAGGGTGATCTGGTAGCTGCTGAGGCGGTCCGCGGCAGCGGTCCACCGGGCGGTCTGCAGGTGGTGCCCCGGAACGCCCTCGTGGTACCAGGTGCTGACGATCTCCCAGGTGGGGAAGGTCTGTTGGCCGAGCGTGGGCAGGTAGGTGCGCCCGGGGCGGCTGAAGTCGAGGCTGGGGCCGTTGTAGTAGGGAGCGCCCGAGCTGCCCCGAGGCGCGATCCTCGTCTCGACCCGGCGCAGTGGGCCGGAGATGTCGAAATGGGTGCCGTCGAGGGCGTCGATCGCCTCGTCCGTGATCTCCTGGAGCCAGGCGCGGATGTTCTCCTCACCCGTGATGGCATGGCCGTGCCGGTTGAGGTGGTCCACGGTCTCCCGGACGGTGGCACCGGGCAGGATCCGGTCGGCCTCGGACCGCATCTCGGCGACCGTCCGGTGGAACTCCTCCCAGCCCCAGGCGTAGGCCTCGGCCGGGTCCACGGCGATGCCGTTGGCCCAGCGGGCCGCGCGCAGGTAGCGCTCGCGGCCGACGGCGTCCGGGGTGCCGTCCGCGGCGGGCAGGTAGGTGTGGCACAGCCAGTCGCGGAACCCGGCCACCGAGGCCGTCGCACGGCCGGCGGCGGCGTCCAGTTCGTGCCTGAGCCGATCCGGACCCGCGGCCACGAAGGTGGCGAACCAGCTCGCCCCGCCGGCGTCCTGGCCGGTCCAGGCCGCGAGTTGCCCGATGACGGCCCGGACCTGGCGCGGAGCGCACAGCAGCCCGCGGGCGACGCCCTCGGTCAGGGTGGCCCGGTAGCCGTCCAGCGCGCCGGGCAGGTTGCGCAGCCGTCCGGCCACGGCCGCCCAGTCCTCGTCGGTGTCGGTCGGCATCAGGGTGAAGATGCTCCGCACCTTGTGCAGGGGCGAGTTGACGTTGCGCAGCTCGCGGAACCGGTCACCCGCCGCCTGCAGGGCGAGTTCCGCGGTGAGCCGCTCCCGCAGCAGCCGGGCGCAGTTCCGCTCGGCGCCCTCGAACACCACACCGTTCTTCTCGGCATCCCGCTCGGTGGCGTCGAGCACGGACAGCGTTCGGCGGTCCAGTTCGGCGAGCGCCTCGAAGCCCTCCGGTGACAGATCCGGCTGCCGGTCGTCCTCGGGATGCAGACCGAGTCGGGCCGAGGTCATGGGGTCGAGGGCGGCAACCTGCGCGACGTGGTCGTCGGCGATCCGGCGGGGGGTGCTCGGCTTCTCGGACACGCTCCCATGCTGATGTGCCGTCACCGGTCTTGTCAGCACCGCGCGTCGGCTTTCGGCCGACATGGCCGTGCACGGACGACGGTGTGTGTGGGGCGACCATCTCGCCTCGGCCGACACCCGGACCGACGAGGGCCGCGCCCGGAGCGCCGAGCAGCCCCGGGCGCGCCCACCGAGTGTCATCCCGTGGTCAGGACGGTCCGCTCCGTACCGTCCTCCGCCGGCGACGCGCCCGCCTCGGCTGTACGCCCGCGCAGTGCCGTCACCACCAGCAGTGCCGAGAACAGGGCTGCCGAACCGCACACGGCGAATCCGATCGCGTAACCGTGGCCCAGAGCGTCCAGGGCGTACGCGCGGGCCGCGCCCGGCGGGGAGGCGGCGGGGACGGAGTTCAGGGCGAGCGGGCCGCCCTCCTTCAGCACCTCGTGCGCCGCGGCCCTCGACTCGGCGTTCAGGGACGACGAGGTGGCCAGCGCGGAGGTCACCCGGGAAGCCGCCCGGCTCAGCGCGACCGCCCCGATGACCGCGGGCCCGAGGGTGAAGCCGAAGTCGCGCAGCAGGTTGGTCGCCGCGCTCGCCATGCCGGCCAGGGGCAGCGGCACCGTGTTGACGGCGGTCGCGGTGATGGACGACACCGTGAAGGCGAAGCCGACGCCGACCAGCCCGAGCGGCAGGATCAGCGAGGTCAGGTTCCGGTCGCCTGCATCGAGTCCGGCGGCCAGGAAGTCGCCCGCGGCGATCAGTGCCAGCCCGCCGGTGAGCAGCGCCCGCGCGGGCAGCCGGTGCAGCAGCCGGGAGGTCAGCGGGGTGAGGACCGGGGCGATGCCGTTGAGCAGGAGGAACGCGAAGGCGGTGCGCATCGGGCTCTGGTGCTGGATGGGACCGAGCCGGATGCTCGCCGCGTACGCCGTGCCCAGGAAGCTGAACATGCCCACGACCGCGACGACCGACGCGATCGCGAAGGAGCGGTTGCGGAACAGGTCCAGGCGCAGGAGCGGCGAGCGGGCCCGGCTCTCGGCGGCCACGAACAGGCCCACGAACACCGCGGCGATCACGAACGCCACGACCACCGGAGCCGACCCCCAGCCGTCCGTCGGCCCCTGGATGACGGCGTACAGCAGGGCGAACAGACCGGCACCGATGGTGAGCTGGCCGCCGACGTCCAGCGAACGGCCTTCCGGTGACCGGGAGTTGGTGGCGAGCCACAGACTCACCAGGGCGCTCACCGCGGCCAGCACGGCGACCACCACGAACGCCGAGCGCCACGAGCCGTAGGTGCCGGTGATACCGCCGAGCAACGGGGCGAGGAAGCCGCCCGCGGACAGGCTGGAGGCCCATACGGCGATGGCGCGGGCGCGCTGCGGGCCGGTGTGCGTACCGGCCGCGATCATGGCCAGCGAGGTGGGGAAGAGCGCGGCGGCGCCGAGCCCGGCCAGCACCTGCCCCACCCACAGCTGATGGATGCCGGAGGAACTCGCGGCGACGACCTCGCCCGCGCACAACAGCGCGGCGCCGCCGACGAGGAGCTGTTTGCGGCCGAAGAGGTCGCCGAGCACGCCGAAGGAGAGTTCCAGCACGGCGACGGGCAGCAGGAACGCGTCGGAGATCCAGGTGAGTTGGGAGCCGACGGGGTGGAGGTGTTCCTGGAACAGACCGTTGAGGGTGGCCGGTATGGCGAGGCCGATCTGCGCGAGACAGACCGCGAGACAGCCGGCGACGAGGGTGCCGAGGGGAAGGGAACTGCGCGGGGTGACGGATGCGTCGGACATGGGCGGGTCCCGGTGTCAGTGGTGGGTGGGGTGCGCCGGGCGGTCGCGGCCGACCGTCAGGTGTGCCGGGCGGTAGGGGATGTACGCCGCCCCGTCCGGCCCGAGCGCCGTGGCGGTCCGCTGGAGCGCGGCCGGCGTCGCGGCGTCGTCCCAGTGGCCGGTGGTGACGCGGTGTTCGAGCGCGCGCAGGGCGGCCACGGTCTCGGCGGTGGTGAACGTGCAGTGGCCCTGCCGCTCGACGTAGGCCTGCCGCAGCAGCGCTCCGTCCCCGGCCGCGCGCACCCGGTCGCCGAACCGCCGCTCCTGTTCGACCGGGACCAGGTTGTCGGCGATCGTGTGCACGTCCAGCAGCGGTACGCCGAGTCCTTGACCGGCAGAAGAGGTGCGCTGGGCGGCACGGACCGCTGCGGGGTCCGCGGTGATCGCGGCGCCCCGGGTCAGGGATGTCAGGTCGGCGCGCAGGTCGAGTCCGGCCGCCCGGTACAGCGCGCGGACCTGCGGCGCGTGGACGGATCCGGCGAGCAGACGGGCGTAGTCGACGCCCGCGTTCCAGGAGTTGTTGCCGCCGGCCGACTGCTCGACGGCGTACCGGCCGCCCTCGACGAACGACAGGATGCCCTGCGCGAACCACGCGTACTGCTGCTCCTCCTGGCCCGCCCAGTCCGCCGGTGCGGGCCGGCCTTGTCCGGGCGCCCAGGCGGGGAGGTTGAGGAAGGCCGCGGCCAGTGCGATCCGGGCGCGGCCCTGCGGGGTGGTCTGTGCGGCGGTGACGGCATCGGTCAGCCGCTTGGCGGTGGCGGCCGCGGCGTCGGCGGAGCCGAAGCGGACCAGGCCGACGTCCTGCCCGGGCAGGAGCAGCCGGGCGAGGGCGTACTCGGCGTCGAGCTGGTAGTTGTCCAGGTCGGTGCCGCCCGCGACGAGGCCGCACAGGCCGAGCGCGCCGTCCACGCGGCCGGCGCCGTCGCGGGCGATCTGCGCGTTGACGAGCCCGCCCATCGACTGGCCGACGGCGAGGGTGCGCCGCGGTGCGCCGATCTTCGCGGTGATGGCGTCGAGCGTGGCGAACTGGTCGCGTTCGGCGCTGTCCAGGGCCCACATCGAGCCATGGGGGTCGTACGACGACCCGGCCATCGCATAGCCCTCGGCGAGCAACGCGGTGCGTACGGCGTCGGACGGGGCGTCCTTGGCGACGGTGGGGCCGAAGCCGTGGCTGAACAGCAGCAGGGTGCCGTTCCAGTGGGCGGGGACGTCAGCGACCCAGGTCGCGTCGTCGGAGAGGGTGCCGGTGAGGTGGCCGGTGGCCGGCGTGTCCGCCTGGGCGGCCGGCGCGGGGCTGGTGGTGAGGCCCGCGGACGCCAGCGTGGCCAGGGCGGCCAGGGCGATGCGCAGACGGGTGCGGGAAGTCCGGGGGCGGGTGCTGGCAGGCATGGAGGTGGCTCCTTGTGGGCGGCTGCGGAGCGGAGACCCTGGCAGATCGGCAGATGCTCAGTGCACTGAACGAAGCGTGGAGGAATGTAGGGCCGATTTCTTACGGCGGTCAAGACAGTGCACAACATTGCTTTCGGGCGGCAGGGAGCGGAGATGCGTCACGTGCCCACGGCGCTACGCCGTCGGAATCGTCTCGATGAGCCGGCGCGCCGCGTCCCGGGCGGGCGCCTCCAGCAGGGCGTGGACCGTGCGGAACGTCTTCTCCGCCGCGGCCGCCGGCCAGTCCGCGGGCAGGTGCCGCACGGGCAACCGGGGGTCGCTGCGGATGACTTGGAGCCACTCGGCGGTCAGCCGGAGGCGCAGCGCGAGGGCGTCCTCGGCGGTCAGGTCCGCCCGGCCCGACGTGTACGGCCGCCAGGACGCCTCGAACTCCCGGTAATGAGCGGCCAGTTCACCCAGGTCCCAGGTGTCGTCGATCATCTCGGCGATGTCCGTGCCGGTGTCCGCGTGCGCCCGGAAGACCTTCACCTGCGTCCGCAGGCCCAACTCGGCGACGATCCCGGAGACGTCGACCTCGCCGGGCGCGATCCACAGCCCGCTGAACAGTGCGCCGAAGCCCGCCCAGGTCAACTGGGAACGCAGATCGTGCCGCTGGCGCTGCCACGACTCCGGCAGGGAGAAGCCGAGCAGGGTCCAGGTGCCGTCCCAGTCCCGGTTGACCGCGCCGGACTTCCAGATGCGCCGCTCGCCGTCGCGCAGGATCGCCTCGGAGCGGTCGGTGAGGCCGACATAGGTCCGCCGGCCCTCGCGTCGGCGGCTCAGCAGGCCGCGGCCGACCATGCGGGTGAGGGTGGACCGGGTGGCCTGCTCTCCGACGCCGGCCCGCCGGAACACCTCGATGACGCTCCCCGTGTACACGCACACCCCGCGACCCAGCACCTCGTCACCGAGGAAGCTGAGCAGGAGCGACTGGGGGCGGGGGACGGGACCGGTCACGCGGATACCTTACGAGGCCGCGTGCCCCTGCATGCACGCGGCGACCGAAGCGTCAGGCGAGCCCGTTGCCGGCGACGCGCAGCAGAAGGGCGTGCAGCGTCTGCCGTTCGCCGGAGTCGAGCGGGGTGAGCAGTTCGTCGGTCACGCGTTGGCCCGCCTGGTCCGTGTCGCGGAGGAATGCGCGGCCCTCCTCGGTGAGGACGACGATGCGACTGCGGCGGTCCTCGGGGGCGGGGCGGCGCTCGGCGAAGCCCAGCTTCTCCAGGTCGTCCACCAGGCCGACGATCGCGCTCGGGTCGTAGCCGAGCCGGGCGCTGAGCTCGCGCTGGAGAGCGCCCTCGCAGGTGGCGAGGAAGCGCAGCACGGCGTAGTGCCGCAGCCGTACCCCCGACTCCTGCAGGAACGTGTTGAACAACTGACCGGAGCGCAGTCCCAGGCGGTACAGCAGGTATCCCGTGTCCGCGTGCAGCCCCCGCATCCACGGTTCGTCGGCGTCGATGGGAGTCGGGTGGTCGGTGTGCTGGCCGGCTATGGCGGGCTCCCTGGTCTCGGTCCCGGGGCGCCGGTCTCGGCTTCCCCGGGGATGGCTTCTCGCGTGCGGAGTCCAGCATGACGCACCGCAAGGTCGGCAACAACTATTGACGGCAACAATTATTGCTCTTAGCTTCGATCTCCCCGACCACACCCCATGCGAAGGGACCGCTCGTGCCCACCATCGATCTGACCGGGAAGGCCGCCGTCGTCACCGGAAGCGGCCGTGGCCTCGGCCTCGCCTATGCGCACGCCCTCGCCGCCCACGGCGCGTCCGTGGTCGTCAACGACATCGACGAAGCCGTGGCCGAGCAGGCGGTCAAGTCCCTCACCGAGGCCGGTGGCACCGCCGTGGCCGAAGTGGTCCCGGTCGGCACGGCCGAGGCCGCCGACCGGCTGGTCAACCGCGCCGTCGAGGAGTTCGGCCGACTCGACATCCTGGTCACCAACGCGGGCATCCTGCGCGACAAGGTGCTGTGGAAGATGACCGACGACGACTTCGACGCGGTGCTCACCACCCATCTCCGGGGCACCTTCACCTGCGCCCGCGCCGCCGCCGTCCGCATGCGCGAGCAGGGCGAGGGCGGCACGCTCGTCCTCGTCGGCTCCCCGGCCGGGCAGCGCGGCAACTTCGGCCAGACCAACTACGCCGCCGCCAAGGCCGGGATCGCCGCGATGGCCCGCACCTGGTCCATGGAACTGGCCCGCGCGCACATCACCGTCAACGCGATCGTGCCGGTCGCCGCGACCGCGATGACCGAGACCATCCCCGCCTTCGCCCCGTACATCGAGGCCATGAGGAACGGCGAACCGCTGCCGGCGTTCCTGCGCAAGGGGGAGGGCTTCGGCACCCCCGAGGACTGCGCGGCCCTCGTCCCCTTCCTGGCCTCCGCGGCCGCCCGCGGCATCACCGGCCAGTGCATCGGCATCGGCGGCGACAAGGTGACGCTGTGGTCGCATCCCCAGGAGATCAGGACCGCCTACGCCGACGGCGGCTGGACCCCCGACGCCCTGGCAGACGCCTGGCCCACCTCGGTCGGCGCCGAGCCGCAGACCGTCGGCATCCCCGCCCCGAAGCTCCCGGAGGCGTGATGGCACCCGCACCGAGGCCGGACGAGCTCGTCGCGATCGACGTCCACACCCACGCGGAGGTGTCCTCCAAGGGGCACTCCTCCCTGGACGACCACCTGCACGACGCCTCCTCCGCCTACTTCAAGGTCGAGGGCAAACGGAAGCCCACGCTCGAGGAGACCGCCGCGTACTACCGCGAGCGGCGGATGGCCGCCGTCGTCTTCACGGTGGACGCCGAGTCCGCGACCGGCACCGAGCCCGTCCCCAACGAGGAGGTGGCCGAAGCCGCGGCCGCGAACTCCGACGTACTGATCCCGTTCGCCTCCATCGACCCCTTCCGCGGGAAGGCGGGCGTGCGGCAGGCCCGGCGGCTGGTCGAGGAGTACGGGGTGCGGGGTTTCAAGTTCCACCCCAGCATCCAGGGCTTCTTCCCCAACGACCGCTCCGTGGCGTACGGCCTGTACGAGGTGATCGAGGAGACGGGTACCGTCGCGCTCTTCCACACCGGTCAGACCGGCATCGGTGCCGGCGTTCCCGGCGGGGGCGGCATCCGCCTGAAGTACTCCAACCCGCTCCACGTGGACGACGTGGCCGCCGACTTCCCGCACCTGAAGATCATCCTGGCGCACCCGTCGTTCCCCTGGCAGGACGAGGCCCTGGCGGTGGCGACCCACAAGCCCGGCGTGCACATCGACCTCTCGGGCTGGTCGCCGAAGTACTTCCCGCCGCAGCTGGTGCAGTACGCCAACACGCTGCTGAAGGACAAGGTCCTGTTCGGCTCCGACTTCCCGGTGCTCACCCCGGACCGGTGGCTCGCCGACTTCGCGAAGCTGTCCGTCAAGGACGAGGTCAGGCCGAAGATCCTCAAGGAGAACGCGGCCCGGTTGCTCGGGCTGACGAAACCGTAAGGGGTGTCAGATGCGCAACCAGGGACTGGGGTCGTGGCCCGTACGCCGGGCCCGCAAGACCCCGCACCGCACGGCCCTGATCCACGGCGAGCAGCCGACCGACTACCGCACCCTGTACACACGGGTCACCCGCCTCGCCCACGCCCTGCGCGCCCGGGGCGTCAGGCGCGGCGACCGCATCGCCCACCTCGGCCCCAACCACCCCGCCTACCTGGAGACCCTGTTCGCCGCAGGCACCCTCGGCGCGGTCTTCGTACCCCTCAACACCCGCCTCGCCGGCCCCGAGATCGCCTACCAGCTCGCCGACTCAGGCGCCAAGGCGCTCGTCCACGGCCCCGCGTACGCCGGGCTCGTCGCGGGACTGCCGGACGGGACGGACGTACGGACGTGCCTCGAGACCGGCGACGCCTACGAACAGGCCCTGGCGGCCGCGCCGGACGACCCGATCGACGAACCGGTCACTCCCGACGACACCTGCATCATCATGTACACCTCGGGGACGACCGGCCGCCCCAAGGGCGCGATGCTCACCCACGGCAACCTCACCTGGAACGCCGTCAACGTCCTGGTCGACCACGACCTGACAGCCGACGAACGTGCCCTGGTCTCCGCTCCGCTGTTCCACACCGCGGGTCTCAACATGCTGACCCTGCCGGTGCTGCTCAAGGGCGGCACCTGCGTCCTGGTCGAGGCCTTCGACCCGGAGACCACCCTCGACCTGGTCGAACGGCACCGGATCACCTTCATGTTCGGCGTGCCGACGATGTTCGACCAGGTCGCCCGGCACCCCCGCTGGCCGAACGCCGACCTGTCGTCCCTCCGCATCCTCACCTGTGGCGGATCACCGGTGCCGACCACGCTCATCGCCACGTACCAGCAGCGCGGGCTCACCTTCCTCCAGGGCTACGGCATGACGGAGGCCGCGCCCGGCACACTCTTCCTGGACGCGGAGCACGCGGTCGAGAAGGCGGGCTCGGCGGGCGTACCCCACTTCTTCAGCGACGTACGGGTCGTACGGCCCGATCTCACCCCGGTCGACGTCGGCGAGACGGGGGAGGTCGTGGTGCGCGGACCGCATGTCATGGCCGGCTACTGGGGGCTGCCTGAGGAGACCGAGGCCGCCTTCGCCGACGGCTGGTTCCGCAGCGGGGACGCGGCCCGGGTGGACGAGGACGGTTACGTGCACATCGTCGACCGGATCAAGGACATGATCATCTCCGGCGGCGAGAACATCTACCCCGCCGAGATCGAGGACATCCTCCTCGCCCACCCCGGCATCGCCGAGTGCGCGGTGATCGGTGTCCCGGACGACAAGTGGGGCGAGGTGCCCCGCGCGGTCGTCGTCCCCGCCCCGGGAGCCGAACTCGACCCGGACGAGGTGCTGGCCTCGCTGACCGGGAAGCTCGCCAAGTACAAGATCCCCAAGTCGGTGGTGGTCACGGACGAACTCCCGCGCACCGCCTCCGGAAAGCTCCTCAAGTCCCGGGTGCGGCACCGCTACGGCACCCCAACTCCCTGAAAAGGAAAAGCGACTTATGAGCATCACCGTCAACGGCCTGGACGAACTGAAGAAGCTCGCCGGCAGCGACCTCGGCACCAGCGAGTGGATCGAGGTCACCCAGGAGCGCATCGACACCTTCGCCGACGCCACCGGCGACCACCAGTGGATCCACACCGACCCGGAGCGGGCGGCCCAGGGCCCCTTCGGCGCGCCGATCGCGCACGGCTACCTCACCCTGTCCCTCTTCATCCCTCTCTTCACCGGACTGCTGGACGTGCAGGGCGTGACCACCAAGGTCAACTACGGCCTGAACAAGGTGCGTTTCCCCGCGCCGGTGAAGGCCGGATCCCGCATCCGGCTCGCCGCCCGGCTCACCTCGGTCGAGGACGTGCCCGGGGGTGTCCAGATCACCGTCGACGGCACGATCGAGGTGGAGGACTGCACCAAGCCCGCCGCGGTCCTCCAGAGCCTGTCCCGGTTCCATGCCTGACCCATGCCCAGTGAGCGGAGGTCTGCCAAGCCTCCGCCTTGCCCACCACGCAGTCGGCGAAGGGCGCGTCCGCGCGCGGCGCCTGGGGACCGGCATCGCCGCCGCGGGTCGAAGAGCTCGCGCCGTTCCTCGGCCGGCTCCATCGCCTGCACCCGCCCGAGGACTCCCGGCGAGATCCACGAACGGGCGGAACCCGTCGGCCTCGGGCAGGTTGCCGCTCGCCGCCTGTCCGGCCTCCGGCCAGGCGCCACACGTACCGTGCGCGGCGCCCGGGGTCCCACCGCCGGCCTCACCCGTGCCGCCGTGTCGGGGCGGGAATGATCACGACCGGTGGCCTCGTCTCAACCGGCTCCGCGGTCCAGGACGCGGCGGGCGGCCTCGGCTTCCGCGGCGGGCGGGGAGAGCTCGTCGAGGACGTCGAGCTCGTCATCGGATTCCAGTTCCCGTTCCCAGGCCGCTGCGAGCCGTTCCTGCTCCTGGCGCGGTTTGGCGCCGACCGTGTCCCGGTGATCGGGGTCCAGGGCCGCCAGGAATCGTACGACCGGATCTGTGGGCATGCCGTGCTCCTTGTCGCATGGAGGGGTGCCACCCTTGTCCAGCATCGCTGAACGAGCCCGCGTTGTCTGCTCGGCATCGCCCGGGGAGCGCTACTCGACGGCCGGGTCCTCTTGGCTGCGCCGCACAGCTTTCTGTACGGCCTGCTCAACCTCGTGCGGACTGGACTCGGTGGCTGCGGCGTGCGCGGCGATGGCCGCCTGTACGGCGTCGGACGCCTCGCGCCAGCGGTGCAGCTGAGCGTCGTACTCGTCACCGGTGAGGCCCGCGAGTTTCGCGCGCTCCTGCTCGGCGGTTCGTTCCAGCTTGATCAACTCATCGGGGACCTCTGCCACGGGTACGGATCCTAGGCGGCGACGCCGGCGCCTCCACCGTCTCACTTACCGCCCGATCGGGTGGAGCCGCACACCGCAGAGGCTCGGCGCCTCATCGCAGGGCGATCTGCCAGACGAGGAGCAGTGTGCTCAGCACGGCGGTGACGATGGCGCCGCGGAGTGTGGCGCCCATGCCGCCGTAGGGGTCCATCGGACTGTGGGGGTGGTCCGGGGAGACGAGGACGGTCATCGAGGAGCCGACGTCGGCGGGGCGGCCGGAGGACGCGTTGGCGAGCTCGGTCTCGTAGCGTTTGCCGTCGATGAAGTAGCGGACGACCGGCGTGAGGAAGTACGCGCCCGGCTTCCCGCTCTGCGTGGCGCTGTGGTCGATCACCTCGGCCTGCAGCTCGAGCGCCGTCGGCCGAATCTGCCGGAGCGTCACGTTCTGTCGCAGTTCGTGCGCCATGGTGGCGAGCGATGCCACGAGAACTCCCACTGTCACCAGCAACCACACCATGGGGTATCTATAGCGCACGACGAGGGGCCGGACACCAGGGGGTCACGGGGGAGGCCAGGCGATGCCGCACAGTCTGCGCATCTCGTCCATGACTCGGAGCGTGGTGAACGAGTCGGCAAGTGACCGGTGTTCGGTCTGCGGCCGGCCCGCGGTGATGCGGTCGGCGGCGGCCCGTTCCTCGTCGATGTGGGCGACGCTCACGACCTCGGCGCCGGACACCCAGGGGTGCAGTGTGTGCACAGGGTCGGTGCCCGTGTCGCCCGCGCCGACGACCCCGATGCGTACGGTGGTCACCCCAGATGCACCCACGTCCCCCGCTCGGCCGAGCGCGCCATCGCATCCAGAGCCACGGCACTGGCCACGGCGTCGCCGAGCGTGGCGCCGACCGCGGTTCCCTCGGCGATGGAGCGCAGGAAGCGGTGGGCCTCGATGACCTTCAGGTCGTCGTAGCCCATCGCGTTGGCCGCGCCCGGCTGGAACGCGGCGTACTCGCCGGCGCCCGGGCCGACGTACACCGTGCTGAACGGCTGGTCCTGATAGGTCGTGCCGCGGCTGACGGCGAGTTCGCCCATGCGGCGGAAGTCCCAGGAGACGGCGCCCCTCGTGCCGTGCACCTCGAAGCCGTAGTTGTTCTGCTCGCCGACCGAGACACGGCAGGCCTCCAGGACGCCGCGGGCGCCGGAGGCGAAACGCAGCAGGCAGTTGACGTAGTCCTCGTTCTCGACCGGCCCGGGCTCGCCGCCGGTGGCGAGGGCGTGGCCGGCGGTGGCGCCGGTCGGCCGGGCGCGTTCAGGCAGGAAGATCGCGCTGTCGGCGGTGAGCGCGGTGATGTCGCCGAGCAGGAACCGGGCCAGGTCGGCGCCGTGCGAGGCCAGGTCGCCCAGGACTCCGCTGCCGCCGTGTGCCCGCTCGTAGCGCCAGGTCAGGGCACCGTCCGGGTGGGCGGCGTAGTCGCTGAAGAGGCGGATGCGGGCGTGGGTGACCGTGCCGATCTCGCCTGAGGCGATCAGGTCGCGTGCGGCCTCGACGGCGGGCGCGTTGCGGTAGTTGAAGCCGACGGTGCCCTGGACGCCGGCCTTGGCGGCGGCGTCGGCGACCGCCCGGGCGTCGTCGGCGGTGAGCCCGACGGGCTTCTCGATCCAGATGTGCTTGCCGGCCTCGGTCATCGCCACGCCGATCTCGCGGTGCAGGAAGTTCGGGGCGGTGATGCTGACCGCCTGGATCCGCGGATCGGCGGCCACCGCCCGCCAGTCCCGGGTCGCCGCGGCGAACCCGAACCGCTCCGCGGCCTCCTCCGCCCGGCCGGGTACCTCGTCCGCGACGACGAGCAGTTCCGGCCGCACGGACAGCTGGGGGAAGTGGTGCGGCAGGCGGGCGTACGCCTGGGTGTGCACCCGTCCCATCCAGCCGAATCCCACGACGCCGACGCCGAGCGTATTCACCATGAGCGCCCTTCTTTGGACCGTTCCAGAGCCTGGTGGCCCACCATGAGTCCCACTTGAGCCGGATGTCAAGGGGCTTTACAGGAGCAGACGCGCTATGGAACGGTCCATGCCATGAGCGCTCCGACCATCCGTGACGTCGCCGAACGGGCCGGCGTGTCCAAATCCCTGGTCTCGCTCGTGCTGCGCGGCTCGGAGGGTGTCCGGCCGGAGAAGCGCGAGGCCGTCCTCGCGGCGGTCGAAGCGCTCGGTTACCGGCCCAACGCGGCCGCGCGCAGCCTGAGCGAGCGGCGCACCCGCACGGTGGGGGTGCTGCTCGACGACATGCGCAACCCCTGGTTCGTGGAGCTGCTCGACGGCCTCAACGCCCGGCTGTACGACAACGGCCTGCACATGCTGCTGGCCGACGGCCACCTCAACCGGCGCCTCGGCGAGGACCTCACCCGGACCTTCACCGAACTCCGCGTCGACGGCCTGATCGCCGTCGGCACGCTCCAGGACCCCCAGGCCCTGCGCACCGCCGCCGGACTGGTCCCCACGGTCGTCGCCGGCACCCGCGAACCGGTGCTGCCCGGCGTGGACATCGTCGCCAACGACGACGAGCACGGAGCCCGTCTGGCCACCGAGCACCTCATCGGCCTCGGTCACCGGCACATCGCCCACATCGCCGGGCAGGGCGCCGTCGGCGACCTGCGCCGGCGCAGCTTCGAGGCCACCATGCGCGAGCACGGTCTCGCCGGCACGGCGGTCGTGGAACAGGGCGACCTCACCGAGGAGGGCGGCTACCGGGCGGCCGTCCGGCTCCTGAGCCGCCCGCGGCGCCCGACCGCCGTCTTCGCGGTCAACGACATGACCTGCGTCGGCGCGCTCTCCGCCGCCGAGGAGACCGGGCTCCGGGTACCGCGGGACCTCTCCCTGGTCGGCTACGACAACACCTACCTCTCCCGGCTGCGCCATCTGTGGCTGACCACCGTGGACAACGCCAGCCATGACGTGGGCCGGCGCGCCGCGCAGCGCCTGCTCGACCGGATCGACGAGCCGGACCGCCCGAGCGAGGTCGACCTCGCCACCCCTTTCCTGGAAGTCAGGGGCACGACGGCCCCGCCGCTCGCCGGCATCTGACGGTCGTCGCCGCGAAGTCGCCTCGTTGTTGTGCGCCCAAAAACGATAGAAAGGTGACATGGGTGAAGTTTCGGGTCAGTCCGGGCGGGGTGCGCCTGATACGTCCAGGAGCACTCATGGGCCGGACCGGCGCCGCCGGAGAGGGGAGGCGTGGCGGTCGCTGCTGAGCGTGCGCAGCCTCGCCGGCCAGGTCTTCCTTCTTCAGCTGGCGGTCGTGGTGCTCCTCGTCGCCGCCACCTTGCTGGCCCTCGTGGTGCAGGCCCGACGCGACACCATGGCGGACGCCCGGACCCGGACGCTCGCCACGGCGCAGGCATTCGCCCACTCTCCGGGAATCGTGGCGGCGCTGCAGAGCACCCACCCGTCGGCGCTGCTGCAACCGCACGCCGAGGCGGCCCGTAAGGCCGCGGGCGTCGACGCCATCATCGTGTACGGACTGAACGGCATCACCCTCACCCACAGCGACCCGCACCAGATCGGCAAACGCGTCATCGGGCCTTACGCGCAGGCGGCGAACGGCCAACCGTTCACGAGCACCTTCCACGGGTCCCTGGGCCTCTCCGTGATCTCGGCGGTCCCTGTCGAGCGACCCGACGGCACGGTCATCGCCATCGTCTCCGTGCCCGTCACGGTCGAGCAGGTGCAGCACATGGTGAACCGGCAACTGCCGGTCCTCTTCGGCGGCGCCGCCATGGCCCTCGCCGTCGCCGCGGGCGGGGCGGCCCTGGTGAGCCGCCGATTGCGGCGGCAGACCCATGGCCTGGGGCCGGTGGAGATGACCCGGATGTACGAGCACCACGACGCGGTCCTGCATGCCGTGCGGGAAGGGGTGCTGATCGTCGGCGATGACGGCCGGCTGCTGCTGGCCAACGACGAGGCGCGGCGGCTGCTGGACCTGCCGACGGACGCGGAGCGGCGGCACGTCACCGATCTGGGGCTGGAGGAGGACCTCGCCGGGCTGCTGGCCTCCGACCACCCCGTCACCGACAAGGTGTACCGGGCGGGCGACCGGCTGCTCGCGGTCAACAAGCGGCTCACCGCACCGCACGGATCGGCCGGCAGCGTGGTGACGCTCCGGGACACCACGGAGCTGCTGGCTGTCTCCGGCCGGGCGGAGGTGGCGCGCGAACGGCTGAGGTCGCTCTACGACGCCGGGCTGCGGATCGGCACCACGCTCGATGTGAAGCGGACGGCCGAGGAACTGGCCGAGGTGGCGGTGCCCCGGTTCGCCGACATCGTCACCGTCGAACTGGTGGACCCGGTCCTGCGCGGCGAGGAGCCCCCCGCTGCGACCACCCGGATCACCGATCTGCGGCGCAGCGCCGTCACCGGTCTGGACGCGCGCCATCTCCTCCACCCCGTCGGCGAACTGATCCGGTTCGTCCCGGGCCACCCCGTCTCCATGGCGATGGCCCACGGCCGACCGGTTCTGGTCGGAGACCTCAGCGCCTCCGAAGGCTGGCTGGCCCAGCACCCGGAGCGTGCCCGGCGGATCCTCGAGCACGGCATCCACTCGATGCTCGTGGTTCCGCTGCGAGCCCGCGGCGTGGTGCTGGGCGTGGTGGACTACTGGCGCGCCGAGGGCTCCCCGCCGTTCGAGGACGACGACGTGTCCTTCGCCGAGGAACTGGCCGCCAGGGCAGCTCTGTGCATCGACAACGCCCGCCGCTACACCCGCGAACACGCCATGGCCGTCACGCTGCAGCACAGCCTGCTGCCACGCGGGCTGCCCGAACAGTCCGCCCTCGAGGTGGCCTACCGCTACCTGCCGGCCCAGGCCGGGGTGGGCGGGGACTGGTTCGACGTCATCCCGCTGTCCGGCGCCCGGGTGGCGCTGGTCGTGGGCGATGTCGTCGGCCACGGCCTGCACGCCGCGGCGACCATGGGCCGGCTGCGCACCGCCGTTCACAACTTCGCCGGCCTGGACCTGCCCGTGGAGGAGCTGCTGGTCCGGCTGGACGAGCTGGTGGCCCAGATCGACGCCGAGGAGACCGCCACCGCCGGGGACGGGCAGGGGATGATCACCGGGGCGACCTGCCAGTACGCCGTCTACGACCCCACCTCCGGGCGGCTGGACCTGGCCACCGCCGGCCATCCGGGACCGGCGGTGGTCCGGCCCGACGGGACCGTCGACTTCCCCCAGCTGCCCGTCTCCCCGCCCCTCGGGCTCGGCGCCGGCCTGCCTGTCGAGACCACCGCACTCACCGTCCCCGAGGGTTCCCGGCTGGTGCTCTTCACCGACGGGCTGATCGAGGACCGCACCCGCGACCTGGACGCCGGTCTTCAGGCCCTGGGCGAGGCGCTGTCGGGGCCCGAGCGCACGCCGGAGGCCACGTGCGCGGCGGTGATGGACGCCATGCTGTCCGACCGGCCCCGGGATGACATCGCACTCCTGGTTGCCCGCACGTGCCGACTCGGTCCGGCGCAGGTCGCCGAGTGGGACGTGCCCCGCGACCCGGCGGCGGTGGCCCCGGTGCGCGCCGCCTGCGCCCGCCGGCTGACGGAGTGGGGCCTGGAGCAGGTCGTCTTCACCGCCGAACTCATCCTCAGCGAGCTGATCACCAACGCCGTCCGCTACGGCGCCGAACCCATCGCCGTCCGGCTGCTCCGCACGGAGCCGGTCAGCGGCCCGGCCGCGGGCGCCCTGATCTTCGAGGTCGCCGACGGGAGCAGCACCTCGCCCCGGCTGCGCCGGGCGAAGGCCACCGACGAAGGCGGCCGCGGCCTCTTCCTGGTCGCCCAGTTCGCCGAGCGATGGGGGACCCGCTACACGCCCACCGGCAAGGTCATCTGGGCCGAACAGTCCCTCAACGACGGCGCCACGCCGGAGGTGGAGGGATTCGGCGACATCCTGCTCGACCAGTGGGACGACACGGCGCTGTGAGCGTGGGGAGGCCGCGTGCCACCGGGGCAACACGCCGATCCGCGGGCTTCCCGGGCGCGATTCCGTCGGCGAGGCGGCCGGGTACTCTGGCCTCGATGACCACTTCGTGGACGCAGTAGACCCAAGGAAGCCAGGAGACACGACGCGAGGCCCGCCGCTTCGGACCCCCGGTGGAGCTGCGGCGGCCGGTCGGAGCGTGTGTGCCGGCGGACCGGAGTACGTCGGACCTCGGCCGCTCACGGAACACCACGACCGCGCCACGGCGGCACCGGGCATTCCCCGGTGGTTCGGCACACATCCTGCGACACGCCGGACTCCGTCGGCGACAACCGTTCCCCTACCCCAGGAGCAGTCGTGACCACACCCCGTGTCCGAGCGGCGGCAGTCTTCGGCTGCTCCGCCCTCGTGGCACTGGGCCTGAGCGCCTGCGAGCACACACCGACCGCCAGACCCCAGAAGCCGTCGGTGGCCACTTCCGCCGAGAACATGGGTGGCATGCGCGCACTGATCGCCGCGGCGAAACGGGAGGGCAGGCTCAGGGCGATCGCGCTGCCGCGTGACTGGGCCGACTACGGCGGCCTGATCGTCGGCTTCGAGAAGAAGTACGGGATCAAGGTCACGGTCGACAAGCCGCACGGCCACAGCGAGGACGAGATCGACGCCCTGCGGAAGAAGGGGAGCAGCCCGACAGCCCCCGACGTGATCGACGTCGGCGACACGTTCGCGCGGAGCGCGGCGCAGCAGAGTCTGCTGGCGCCGTACCAGGTCGTCCCTTTCGACTCGATCCCCGACAACCAGAAGGACGCCAACGCCTACTGGTCCAACAACTACGGGGGCTACATCTCCATCGGCTGTGACGCCAAGCGGGTCAAGATCTGTCCGGAGACCTTCGCCGACCTGCTGAAGCCCGCTTACAAGGGCAAGGTCGCGCTCGAAGGCGACCCGCCCCGGTCGGCCACCGCCTTCGACAGCGTCTACGCGGCCGCGCTGGCGAACAACGGGTCGTTCGACAACATCCAGCCCGGCATCGACTTCTTCGCCGAGCTGAAGAGGATCGGCAATTTCAACCCCGTCAATTCCACCACGGCAACGGTCGAGGACGGCCGTACCCCCATCAGCATCAACTGGGACTACATCAACCTCCACTACGCCGACGAACTCCGCGACAAGGGCGTCAACTGGCAGGTCGCGATCCCCTTCGACGGCAGCTTCGCCCAGTACTTCGCGCTGGCGGTCAACAAGCACGCCCCGCACCCGGCGGCCGCCCGTCTGTGGCAGGAGTACCTCTTCAGCCCGGAGGGCCAGAACCTCCGGCTGCTCGGCTACGCCCGCCCGGTGCTCATGGACGTCATGAGGCAGGACGGCACCCTCGACAAGGCCGCCGCCGCGCGCCTGCCGTCGGTGGAGGGGACGCCGCAGTTCCCGACGGACGCGCAACTGGAGAAGGCGAGGAAGACGGTCGACCAGGGCTGGGCGAAGGCCGTCTCCGGCTAGCTCGGAGGTCCGGCCGGGGGGAGGTGGAAAGTCCGGCCACGCCTCCGCACCGGACTCTCATCACCGGACTCTCACCGGACGACGGGCTTCATGTCAGCGGACGCCAGACGATGTCGTCTCGGGCGGTGAGTGCCGTGACCGCGTCGGCGGCGCCGAGCGACAGGGGCAGCGGGTAGCGGGCGCGGATCTTGCTCAGTTCCCGGTGGGAGCGGACGAAGGCGGCGAAGTCGCGTGGGTATGCGGCGGCATCCACTCCCGCCAGGAGGCCGATCTTGCGTGCGCGGGCGGCCGTACGCTGCCGGGCCCGTGCGTCGGCCGGGCCGATGGAGTCGGTGCCGTGGTTGAACAGCAGGATCCGGATCTCGTCGTACGGGGCGGAGGCGTCCGGGTAGGACTCCAGGTACGCGCGGGACGCCTCCGTCCCGAAGGCGGTCCAGTACGGCACCGATCCGGTGCGCAGGGTCCACCAGGGTTCGAGCAGGAGGAACGATTCGACCAGGAGCCGACCGTTGGGCAGGCCACGGTCGGCGTACCAGGACCGGTAGAGGTCGGCCACGGCGGGGCTGAGCCGCTGCGGCGTGTCGAAGCGCAGCAGATGTGCGTCGAGCCGGTGCTGACCGGCGTAGGCCGAGATGTCGTCGAGCAGCGTGGGATCCAGGCCCCATTCCGCTTCCGGGCTCTCGCCGTCGGCGGCGGGCGGGTCCCAGTGGCGCACCGGGGCGCCGTAGCGGGCGAGCAGGTCGGCGACGCGGGGGCCGCCCTGGCGGTATTCCTCGGGCGTGGCATCGCCGAGGGCACCGAACTGGAACACATACCGGTCGTCGACCCTCGTGGTGGGCCGGCGCAGCGTGCAGTCGACGACGACGAGCAGGCCGCCCGGGGCCAGGTGGTCCCGGATGAACCGGCGGTAGGCGGCGGGCAGGCGGCGCCACTTGACCCGGAAGTACGTCATTCCGGCGATCATGAGACGGTCCTGGTTGGGATCGTGCATGTGGTGCAGGACGAGGTCCGGGTTGGCCCCGAGCAGCGCCCGGCCGGACTCGCGGACGGCGGCCAGGTCGCCGCGTGGATCGTCCGGGGCGACACCCCGGCGGCGCACCGGCAGCAGCAGTGTCCGCGGCAGCCAGGCCGCGTCGAGGGCGGCGGCGAGGTGTACCAGGGCGCCGTTGGCGGACCCGATGAAGATCACTGGGTAGCGGTGCCGGGGGTAGTGACCGATGATCCACTCGGCGAGTGCCTCCGCACGCACGTCGCCGACGCGGTGCCGCGGGACGGCCTCCGCCCAGCCGCTCGCGGCGTACACCCGTTCCCGGACCGCGACCGGCAGCCGGTTCAGCGCACCGAGGAGGCCGGACAGCGGCAACTCGAAGGCGGCGGGGAACGTGCCGAGGGCCGGGACGTCCCGGCCCGCGAGGAAACGCGACAAGGCACGCAGCATGCCGGTGGCCGAGTCGAACGAGGCGACCGCCCTGGCCGCCTTCATGGCGCCGGCCTCTGCTCCCGGGGTCCCGTGCCACCGCCCGCACCGGCGGCCGCGCATGTGTGAGCGAGGAAGTCGGTGACCAGCCGGACCAGCGAGTGCGCCTGCCGGTAGGGGACCATGTGACCGGCCTTCTCCACCACGGCCAGCCGCCCCGCGGGCAGCAGCCGGGTCACCTCCTCCGCCCACTCCTGGGGAACCATCCGGTCCTGCGCCCCGCGCACCACGAGCGTCGGCATGACGACATGCGGCAGCTTGTCCTCGATACGGTCGCGCAGCGACTCGGCGAATGCGCCGGCGACGTGGCGTCCGCCCGCGTCCCGGTGGTCGGCGAGGTCGAGCGCCGCCATCGAGACGCGCTCGTGGGGCGCGTTGCGCATCCAGCGCAGCAGCTGACGCAGGAAGCCGCGGGCGGCCGGGTCGAGGGCCGGTCCCACGAGCACCAGCGCGGCGATGCGGTCCGGATGCCGGACGGCGGCATCGACGGCCATCTGACAGCCGAAGGACCCGCCGAGAAGCACCACTTGGTCGAGTCCGACGGCGGCCGGCCACTCCACGAGCGCGTCGGCCAGCGCCCGCAATCCCAGCGGCTGCCGGGGGCCGGCGCTGGCACCGAACCCGGGAAGATCGACGGTCCACGCGTCGTGGTGGGGGCCAAGGGCCGCTATGAACGGCTGGAACTCCCGGCTGGAGACCCCGGCACCGTGGACGCACACCACCGGCGGTCCCGTCCGGCGATCCGCCAGGCCGCCATCGGCCGGCCACTCACCTCCGCCGTGATCCGTTGCATGATCCATCCCTGCCCCGGAGTCCGCGGTCGTCCGCGGGGCGGGGCGCCGGACCACTCCCAGCGGCACGATCAGCCCACCCCGGTCGTCCGTCGGCTCACGACTGCGCACACGACCCAACACCCGTCATGGAAGGCCGTGTCGACGGCGTCAGGGAAGGGCGGGACGGCGGGGGCAGGGGACGCACGTCACGGCACATCACGCGCCTGGCAGCCACCTCCGGCCGGGGATCTCCTCCAGCCCGGCCACGGACAGTGTGGACGCCGCCGGGGTGACGCGCATGCCGGCCGTACGTGGTCAGCGCTGGTACAGCCCCACGATGGTGCCGCTGGCCAGCTGCTCCCGCTCCAGGACGGCGTGGGCCTCGTCGGCGGTGGCGCGGTCCGGGAGCGAGACCGGGGCGGGGAGGGCGTAGAGCCGGAAGAAGTAACGATGGGCCTCGTCGCCGACCGGGGGCTGCGGGCCGCCCCAGCCCCGCTCCCCGAAGCCGTTGCGATGCGCCTGGCTGCCCTGCGGGGTCTCACCGGCGCCCAAACCCCCGACGCGGGGGTCGATGCCGGTGACGAGCCAGTGCACGAAGGTTCCGGACGGCGCGTCCGGGTCCTCGCACAGCAGGGCCAGTTCCGCCGCGTCGTCCGGTACTCCGGACCAGGTGAGCGGGGGAGAGACGTTGTCCGCGTCATGAGCGTAGTGGCGCGGGATCATGCTGTGATCACTGAAGGCTGCGCTTCTGAGTTCGATACCGGCCATGCGACCGGAGTACCCGCCGCGCGCCGGGCCATACGACCGAACCGCAGGGGATGACCGCAGAGGCGTGGGGTACCCGCCTGACACACCCCCGTGCGAGGAGATGACTGGCATGCGGTTCATCGGACTGCTCCTTCTCGCGGGCGCGGCGGCTTTCACGGCCCTCGCGATCGCGGGCAACCTGTCCGGCGGGCCCCAGTACACGGTGTCCGTCCTCGATCACAACGTCGCCACCATGAGCGGCCTCGCCCTGTTCAGCTCCGGACTCGCCCTGGCGCTCATCTTCTGCGCGGGTCTGGCGATCATGGTGGGTGGCGCGGCACACGCCGGACGCCACCGGAGTACCCGGCCGCGCCGGACGCGGAACACCACGCTCGGCGGGACACCGGGCCCCGGCGCCCGGGGCTGACCAGCGCCCGGGCGCGGCAGCTCGAGCGGTGCCGCACCAGCTCGCCCGGTCCAGGTCAGCCCGCCCAGTCCAGCAGGCGCTCGCCCGTCTCGGGTGGCCGAAGCTGCTTCTCCAGTGGCGTACGCGTTCCCGGGCCAGTCCCACCTGGTCGGCCACCTGTTGCAGGGTGCGCGGGTGCCCGTCGTGCAGCCCGTAGCGCAGGCTGAGGATCATGGCTTCGCGGGGTGCCGGCACGCCCAGGGCGTCCCTGAGTTCCTCGGCCAACGCCCGGTACTCGGCGACCCGCGGAGCGTGGAGCACGTCGGTGGCGGGGATGAGGTCGCCGACCCGTCTCCCCGGTCTCGTCCACCGGCGTGTCCAGGCTCAGCGTCTGCCGCCCGACCCGGCGCAGCCAGGCGACCCGTTCCTCGTCGAGCCCGCTCTCCCGGGCGACCTCGCCGTCCGTCGGCTTGTGGTCGTGGCGCACCTGGAGGTGCCGTTCGACTTTCGCGAGCTTCTGCAGCTGCTCCACGAGGTGGGTGGCGGGTACCCGGCCGGAGCATCGGGACACGTGCACTGCCCGCACACGGACGTCTCCCGCTCCTGGTGCGGGGGGGGGCGCACGCCGTTTGGGCCCGCGGCGGAGCGGGAACCCGGTCCGGCGTCCGCGGAAAGGGGACGCGCCGTGCCCGACACCGACAGGGACCACATCCGGAACCAGGCCCTGCCGCTGACTGATCCGGCGTCGCTGGACCCGCTGCTGGAGCGCATCGGCGACGCCCGCTACGTGCTGCTCGGCGAGGCGTCCCACGGCACCGCCGACTACTACCGGCTCCGGGACACGCTCACGCGCCGGCTGATCGAGGAGAAGGGCTTCTCCTTCGTCGCGGTCGAGGGCGACTGGCCGGACTGCCAGGCCGTGCACTGCTCCGTGGTCGCCGCGCCGGACGCGCCCGACGATCCCCGCGAGGTCCTGGCGGGCTTCAGGCGCTGGCCGGCGTGGCTGTGGGGCAACACCGACGTGGCCGCGTTCACCCGGTGGCTGCGCCGGCACAACGAGGCCCTGCCGCCCGAGCGGCGCGTCGGATTCTTCGGGCTGGACGTCTACAGCCTGTGGGAGTCGCTGCACGCGGTGCTGTCCCACCTGCGCGAGCACGACCCCGACCGGGTGCAGGACGCCCTGGAGGCGTACCGCTGCTTCGAGCCGTACGCGCGGGATCCGCAGTCCTACGCGCCGGCCACGCGCTACCTGCCCGAGCGCTGTGAGCCACAGGTGGTGTCCCTGCTCACCGAGCTGCGGCGGCGGGCTGCGCAGGCGGCCGCCATGGACGGCTCGCACGCGGAGTTCGCCGCCCGGCAGAACGCCGAGGTGCTGGCCGGGGCCGAGGCCTACTACCGGGTCATGCTCGACAGCGGGCTCGAGTCGTGGAACATCCGGGACCGCCACATGGCCGACACGCTGGACCGGCTGATGGAGCATCATGGCCCCGATGCCAAGGCGGTGGTGTGGGAGCACAACACCCACATCGGTGACGCGCGCGCCACGGACATGGCCGACGTCGGCGAAGTCAACGTCGGCCAGCTGGTGCGCGAGCGGCACATGGGCAGGGGCGTGGTGCTGGTCGGGTTCGGCTCGTACTCCGGGACCGTGATCGCCGCGTACGCGTGGGGTGACGTGCCGAGGATCATGGCGATGCCGTCCGCGCGCCGGGGCAGTGTGGAGGATCTGCTGCACCGGGCGCTGCCCGGCGAGCGCGTCCTGTTCGTCTTCCCGCATGTGCAGCTCCAGCGTCCGCCCTCCTCCGGGCGCGGCGAGTGGTACCACGAAGAGCACGGTCACCGCGCGATCGGCGTGGTGTACCGGCCGCAGTACGACCGCGTCGGCAACTACGTCCCCACGGTCCTGGCCCAGCGCTACGACGCCTTCTGCTACCTCGACCGCACCCACGCGCTCACACCGCTGCACCCCTTGGCCGAGGAGAGCAGGGAGGAGCAGACCTGGCCCGCGGGTGTGTGACACCTCGCGGTCAGGTCAGTTCGGGGTGGCCGAACAGCGCGGCGTATCCGCTCGGCAGCACGCTGAGCAGCTTGTGCAGCTCACCGCCCGACACGGTGCTGCCCACGGCGGTGAGGACCACTTCCGCGTCCCTCCGGGCGGTCGCCTCGTCCTCGGCGGCGGCCCGGGCCACCTGGCGGACGAACTCCTGCACGCCCCAGGTCCGTCCGGTGTTGCCCACTCCGGTGACGAATCCGCCGATCTCCAGGGGCAGTTGGTCCGCGAGGTGATCCGCCGCGGTGGGCTGCAGCCGGTCGCCCAGGGTGCAGAGGACGGCTTCGGTGACGCGGGTCGCCTCGTCGAGGTCGGGGTACTCTCCGCGCTCCCGCACGGTGGCGAGGAATTCGGTGGACGTCATGATTCGCTCCCGGTGGTGCTCCCTGGGGCAGGCCGATCGGCGCCGGGCCGAGGTCGGGGCGGCGGATGTCGGCCAAGGCCGGGCACCTCGGACGCCACGCAGACCGCGGCCGGCGCGTCCCGCACCTGCTGCCACTCCCTGCGCGCTCGGGTACCCGCGCCGTATGGCACCAACCGCCGTCCGGCAGCGGCCGCGCCACCGGGGCCCGCAGCCGGCTCGCGCCGGTTTCCAAGGCGTCGCCCGCGCAGTCGGTCCGCCCTCCCGCGACACCACCGTCCGTAGAAATCCGGTCACTGTCCGGGCGGAGCCATCGCCCTGCGGCACACGGGGTACTCGCCGGTCATCGTGTGCGTGGGTGGTGAGCGGCAATGGCGAACGACATCCTCGAACGAGGCGACATCTATTTCGTGTACCGGCCCAGAGTCGAGCAGGAGCAGGCTCACGCCATCGAGGACGTCCAGCGCCTCTTCATGATCCTCCAGCCGTCCGACAGCGACCGGAGCAGGCGCCTCGTCATCGGGCGCAAGTACCTGCCCCAGCCGGCGGAACACGAGCGGTTCTGGGGCTTCGTCGACGAGGTGGCCACCAGGCCGGAACCCGTCGCGGAGGACCTGCAGCGGCGGACGTACGACACGCGAACGCGCGGCAAGCGGACGCAACCCGAGGCGAGGCCGGCGGGAGAGGGCCGCTACGCGATCGTCCGGCACGGCGGTCACACGCATCTGACGTACGAACTGGAGATGCCCGCGAAGCCGGGCGCCGTCCAGAAGGAGCTGGCCATCGAGCCCGAGGCGAGCTACATCCTCGCGGTGAAGAATCCGCGGGCGGGCGCGCCGGCAGGCGTCGGTCCGCCTCCGCCGCAGCGGGCCGACCTGCCGAGCCGGGATCAGGACCGGTTCGAGGGACGTCGGTTCACCAGCGCCGAGCCCGAACTGCTCGACCAGGAGGGCACCGAGTTCGTACTGATCGGCGCCGCCCACGACGTCGAGCGGGAGCTGGACGTCCAGCTCGACACGGAGGTCGAGAGCCCCGAGTCGGCCGAGATCTTCCGCCGCCTCCACATGCCACGCGAGAAGCACCCCGTGGAACCCCTCACCAAGGGGGAGTGGCGTTAGACGGCCTGCCCCCCCGGTGCTGGTCTCCCCTCGACCTCCTGCGGTCACGGCGGCCACGTCAGCCTGGTGGCCTGGTCGCCGTGGAGTGACGCGGTGGGCCGGTCGGCTGCCCGGTAGGCGGTGGGGGTGGTGATGAGCGGGAAGGAGCGGGCGGCCGCCAGGAAGCCGAGCGTCGTCAGCACGAACGGCCATGTGAACGGGTGGCCGCCGGACGGGGCGAGGAGAGCGGCGACGGCCGGGGTGAGGGCGGTCGCGGTCGCGGCGCCGAGCAGCGCGTACGGCAGCGTCTTCCGGGTGGCGGGCAGGAACACCCCGCAGAGTGCCATCGCGACGAGAACCGCGTTGCAGCCCAGCGTGCCGTCGGTGATCCGTGCGGCCGGTGTGCCGAGCGCCCAGGCCGTCAGGATGCCCGTCGCGCTGCCGGCGCAGGCCACCCACCCTGCGACCCGGCTCGCCAGGAAGAGGCCGGCCAGCAGCAGGGCCCCCGCGTACCACTGCTCCAGGAAGAAGACCTGGGACACGTTGCGGAAGAACGCTCCTCCCACGTCGTTCCAGCTCAGGACGGTGGGTCCGGAGCCTGCGCGGGGCAGCGCGGCGATGCTCCGGGCCTGGGGCCAGAGCCGCCGGAAGGCGGGCGCGGCCAGGGTGACCGCGCCCGCCAGCAGGCAGTAGGGCATGGTCAGGGTCGGCAGATCCCAGACGTGCAGCACGCGCGTCAGGGCCGCCGTGACGACCGTGACCACGAGGCAGGCCGCGGCCGCGAGCACCATCGTGGCCGACCGGCCTGCGCCGAGGAACACGGCGAAGCAGAGTGCCGTCAGGCAGGAGTTGAAGCCCTCCAGCCCCGCCCGCACCCGGTCATGGGGAGCGCCCAGCAGACGTGCGGCGCCGGTGCCGAGGGCGGCGCCGCCCAGTGCGTAGGCGCCGTACCGCCAGTCCGCCGTCCACAGCGCGAGGGCGAAGACGGCGCCTGCCCCAGCACTGTCCAGGAACATGACCTGAGCCAGGCCGCGCAGCACGCGAATGACGAATCTCGGACCGCGGCCGAGCGCCTGCATCCTCACATGGCGCCGCATACTCAATCCCACCCCACACGTTTTTCCACTTGGTGGCATTGTATTTCCGCATCGCGACATTGTCGTACGATCGAAGCAGACAGGCGGGAACGAGTCGATGATGGATCGGTGCTCGGACAGCCGTGCCGCATCACTGGGAGGTTCCGTATGCTGTCGCTCGATCTCCACCCGATCTTCCGCAACAACCGCGACATCGAACTGGCGCTGCGTCAGTTCCTCTTCAGGGCGAACCATTCGGGCGAGCCCGTTGCGGAGATCATTCCGGGCAAGGGTTCCGGGCGGCTCAGGTCTCGCGTGCTCGCGTTCCTGGACCAGCAGCACATCAGGAAGCTGTACGTCCGGCGCGAGGTCGACACGGGCAACGCCGGACGCATTCTCATCTACTTCCAGTGATCACGCGGCTCTACAGCGGGGCGGGCGAGGAGGCTCCGGCGATCAGCAGGCGGGGGGTCCCCGAGCCGTCCGCGGGCACGCTCCACAGGTCGCTGCTGCCGACCTTGTCGTTGGCGGGCAGCGCGTAGGCGACGGTGTGGTTGTCGAGCCAGGCGGCCTGGTCGTCGACGCTGTGGCGTTCGGCCAGCGCCGTCTCGCGCAGGGTGCGCAGGTCGAGGACGTACTCGTGCCAGAGGTCGGTACGGGACAACACACGCTTCTTGAAGGCGACGCGGGTCCCGTCGGGGGACAGCGACGGGCACTCCACGTTCTCGACGAGGGTGGTGACCGTGTGCCGGGAGATCGAACCACGGACCAGGTAGGTCTTGTCGGAGCTGTTGAGGGTGGCGTAGAAGGTGTCGTCGTCGGCGGCGAAGGTGACGCCCCAGAAGTTGATGTCCGAGGCGTGGTAGGGCTTGCCGTCCTTGACGACGGAGAACGTCTCCAGGCTGGGAGTCAGCCCCATGGTGCGGGTGTCCAGGATCGAGGTCCGGGTGGAGAAGAAGGCGGAGGAATAGGACTCGCCGGAGACGAATACGGTCCAGGCGACGAAGCGGCCGCTGGGCGACACCCGGGCCCGGCTGGGGGTGCCCGCGAGCGGGTAGGTGCGCCGGGTGCGCAGGCCCGCGTCCAGCAGCAGCGCGCGGTTGCTCTGCTTGAGGACACCGGGGTTGGACTGCAGGCAGATGCCCGTACCGGCGGCCGCGTAGAAGCGCGCGCACTTCAGGCCCGAGGCGGTCCGCCCGCCCTCCGGGTCCGTGGACGGTACCGAGGCGACCGCGGTGCGGTGCGGGCCGGGGGTCGCGTTGAGGAAGGCCAGCCGGCCCTTCTGGTCGAGTGTGAGCCTGCCCGCGCGGACGGCCGGACCGCCCGACTGCGACTGGTTCGCCCGGTCCGCGCGGTCCGCGGCGTGCAGGACCAGGCCGGTGCCCAGGCCCGCGAGCAGCAGGACCGCCGCGACGAGTATCAGCAGACGGCGGCGCAGCGATGTCATCCGGATCCTTGTGGCTGTAGTGGTCATCGGGTTCCGCCGGCCGGCCGCAGCACCACGGCCGCGACGGCCGCACAGCACAGCAGGCCGACCGCCGAGCCGGCCAGCGCCGGGCCGTCTCCCCACGCCGTCCAGGCGGCGCCGAAGGCCAGTGAGCAGCAGAACCGGGCCAGCGCCTGGCTGGTGCCGACGACGGCCAGGCCGCTGGCGCGCAGGTGCTCGGGCACGAGGCCCGCGAGGGCGGCCGGGAGCACACCGTCGGTGGCCGCGTAGAACGTGCCGTGCAGGGCGAGGACGACAGGGGCGAGGAGCGGTGTGCCCGGGGCCCACAGCAGGAGGGCGTAGGCCGTGAGCAGACCCACGTGCCCGGCGAGGAACACGGAGCGCCGCCCGACCCGGTCGGCCAGCGCGCCGACGGGCACGGCCAGCAGCAGGAACACGACGGCCGTACCCAGCGGCAGCAGCGTGAACCACTCCTCGCCGACACCCGTCCGGCGCTGCAGGAGCAGATACACGAAGGCGTCGCTGACGGTGGTCAGGCCGAGCAGCGCGGCACAGCCGGCGAGCGCCCGCAGCCGTGGCAGGCGCAGCAGCGCCAGCACCTCGCGCACGCGGACGGGCGGCCTGCCGCCCCTCACCTCCCCATGGTCGGTCCCCTCGGATGCGTACGTCAGGCCCGCTTCCTCCGTCTGCGGGCCTTGCCGTCCGCCGCCCCTGCCCCGCTGCCCGCCGGGTACGAAGAGCACCAGCACCACCACACCGAGCGCGGCGACGCACGCGCTCACGCCGAACACGGCGTCGTAACCGTCGGCGGCCGCGCGCAGGATGAGGAAGGCCGCCAGCGGACCGAGCATCGCGCCGGTGGTGTCCATCGCCCGGTGCACACCGAAGGCCCGGCCCTGGTTCTCGGCCGGCGTGGACAGGGAGATCATCGCGTCCCGTGGCGCGGTGCGCAGGCCCTTGCCGGTCCGTTCCAGCGCCAGCACCGTGCCGAACGTGCCGAGGCTGCCGGCGAACAGGAGCAGCGGCTTGCACAGCGCGGACAGACCGTAGCCGAGCCCGGCCAGCAGCTTGTGGCCCCGAACCCGGTCGGCGAGGTGACCGCCGGTGAGCTGGACCAGCGCGCTGACGCCGTTGTACACGCCGTCGAGGGTGCCGAATCCCAGCGGGCTGAAGCCGAGGGTGGTGACCAGGTAGAGCGGCAGGACGGCGGTGACCATCTCCGAGGAGACGTCCGTGATCAGGCTGACCGTGCCCAGCGCGAGCACGACCGGGGCGACCTTCGGCCCCGGGCCGCGTCTTCGGCGCCGGTCGGTGCCCGCCTGGACAGGTGCGGAGCGGTCGGTGAGATACAAGACAAGGCTCCAGGTGCGGTGCGGTCAGTTCTGCCGGCTGCTCTCGTCCCTCAGCCAGGTGCCGAAGTCCTGTGCCCTGATGGCTCTTTCGGCCCCCCGCCGGGCGGCGATCGCCGCCACGACGAAGACCACGACACCCGCGAAGAGCCTCGGCTCCCTGCGGATCAGGGCCCTCAGATCCGCCTTGCTCGTGCGCGCCGAGGCCGCTCCCGGCCGGTGATGCTGCTCGACCTGGGCGGTGGACACCGCGGCCCGGATGCGCCGCTTGATCAAGTCCCGCCAGGTGCGCGGCGGTTGGATCACGACACTGGCCGCGCCGACCACGAGCCGCTCCTCCGGGGCGAACGCCAGGGACGCGGCCAGGTCGTCGGCCATCAGCGGCGGCAGCGCGGCGATCCGGGCCTGTCCGGCCTTGGACACCGCGATCACGCCCCGCCCGAACAGCCCCTCGCGTACGGCCGGGAGCCGCTGCCACACCTGGTAGTAGGCACGCACCCGCCAGGCACAGGCGGTTAGCGGGATCCGCCGTTCGGGAGCGGTGGCGAGGATGCCCGAGTCATCGTCGCTCAGGGGCTCGGTCAGCGCCCGTACGTCGGCAGCGGTGATCACGACGTCGGCGTCCACGTAGAGACGCGGGAAGCCGCGCGCGTGGTCGTCACCCGACCGCAGGGCGGCGTGCTTGGAAGGGACGGGGATCTCGACCACCCGGACGCGCGGGCCGCGGGCGGCGGCGATCCGGGCGGTGTCGTCCGTGCAGCCGTTGCAGACGACCACGATGTCGGTCTCGTCCTCCTCGTCCTCCTCGACCTCAAAGGAGTCGGCCAGCAGCGAATCGAGGAGCCGGCCGATGACGCGCGCCTCGTTGTGGGCCGGGATCACGATGCTCGTCACCCGGGCAGTATGGCCTCGAAGTCGCCATTGCGCTGTGTGTTCCGTCCAACTGTTCCCGTGACTGCGTCCCGTGGTCTAGATTGAGGTCCGCCGGACCGGTTTGGGAGGGGTACTTGCCCTTGACGGTACGTCAAGGTGCGGCGTCGTGAACCGGATGCGAAACAGGCAGTAACCAACATGCAGGAAGCATGAGGCGGTTGGGGAACCGCTGAGGGCTTCCTCGTCTTTTTCGGTGCCGCTGTGTGGAGGAGACACATGCGGTGCCGATCCAGCCCTGGCTGCGCACATGCGACCGCAGGTCCTGTTGCGTTCGGCCAGGGGGAGCCGCGCATGTGGTGGGGGGACATGACCATTGAGGTCACGCATGAGCAACTGGTCGTGGAACACAGACGTCCGGAAGCTCGCCGAAGACGCTGGGAACGGAAGTACCGGACAGTCCTGCTGGTCGCGGACGGCCTCGCCGCCGTTGCCGCGGCCTTAGTGATCCACGGGGCGTACGGCCGCTGGGCAGTGGCCCTGGCGCTGCCCCCGACATGGATCGTGGCGATGCTGGCCCATCGCTCCTACGATCGCAGTGCCCTCGGCCTGGGCAGCGAGGAATACCGCCGGGTGCTGCGCGGAGCCGTCGCCCTGCCGGCCCTGGCCGCCCTCGCGTACTGGCTGTTCACGCGCGATTCGGGCCTCCTTCATGACATGAGCGTGGCCGCGGTGCCGGCCGCCGCGATCGCCCTGCCGGTCCGCTACACGCTGCGCCGCCGGCTGCACCGCCGGTGGACGCGAGGCCGGGACCGGAGCACGACCCTGCTGGTCGGGCCCTCACGGGGCATAGTGGAACTGGTCGCCGTGCTGCGGCGCGGCGGCGTACAGGAACTGCAGGCCGCCGGTGTGTGCCTGAGTGATCCGCAAAACGCCGCGGAGATCCGCAAGTTGGGGCTCCCCGTCCTCGGCGGCATCGGTGACATGAACGACGTCGTCCGGGCCCTGGGCGTCAGCACCGTCGTGGCGCTGCCGGTACCCGGGACCGACGCCTCCGCCCTGCGCCGGATGGGCTGGACGGCGGCCGCGCAGGGCGTCGACTTCCTGCTGGCCCCCGTGCTGGCCGACGTGTCCGCCTCCCGGCTGGTGGTACGGCCCGCCAACGGGGTGCCGCTGCTGCGGATCCAGGCACCGAACCTCTCGCGGACCTCCCGCCTGCCCAAGGAACTGCTGGACCGCACGCTCGCGGCGGCGCTCCTGCTGCTCCTCGCGCTGCCCATGCTGCTGATCGCCCTGATCGTCCGGCTGGACAGCTCCGGGCCCGCCCTGTTCAGACAGCAGCGGGTGGGCCGGTACGGCGACCACTTCACCATGCTGAAGTTCCGTACGATGCGGCCGGACTCGGAGGCCCTGCGGGCGGAACTGGAGCACCTCAACCAGAACAGCGACGGCCTGCTGTTCAAGGTGAAGGAAGACCCGCGGATCACCCGGGTCGGCTCCCTCCTGCGCCGCAGCTCGCTCGACGAACTGCCGCAACTGCTCAACGTCGTCAAGGGCCACATGTCGCTCGTAGGCCCCCGCCCGCCGCTGCCCGAAGAGGTCGAGGAGTACACGCCGGACATCAAACGCCGGCTGCTCGTCAAGCCCGGGCTCACCGGACTCTGGCAGGTCAGCGGCCGCTCCGACCTGCCCTGGGACGAGGCCGTCCGGCTCGACCTCGGATACGTGGACAACTGGTCCATGAGCCTCGACCTGTCGATCCTGCTGCGCACCGGGTCCGCGGTGGTGCGGGGAACGGGGGCCTACTGATGAGCCTGCGAACGGACCGCCCGCGAACGAACCGCCCACCGATGGACCGCCCACCGATGGACCAAGGGGAGAGGAACCAAGTGACGCAGACCACGCAGCCGTTGGGGGTGGCGGTCGTCGGGGCCGGCTACTGGGGCCCCAACCTCGTCCGCAACTTCCAGGCCAGCGAGCGGTTCCGGCTGCGCCTGCTGTGCGACCTCGACGTGGACCGGGCCCAGCGGGTCCTCGGCGCCTACTCGACGGTCGAGGCCACCGCGGACTACGCGGCCGTCCTCGCCGACCCCTCCGTGGACGCGGTCGCGGTGGCCACGCCCGCCGGCACCCACCTCGACATCGCCCTGGCCGCCCTGCGCGCCGGCAAGCACGTCCTCGTGGAGAAGCCGCTCGCGGCGACCTACGCCGACGGGGTGCGCCTGGTGACCGAGGCGGAGGAGCGCGGGCTCACCCTGATGTGCGACCACACCTACTGCTACACCCCCGCCGTCGGCCGCATCCGGGAACTCGTCCGCTCCGGCGAACTCGGCGAGATCCACTTCGTGGACTCGGTCCGGATCAACCTCGGCCTCGTCCAGAAGGACATCGACGTCCTGTGGGACCTCGCCCCGCACGACCTGTCGATCCTGGACTTCATCCTTCCCGACAACGTCGAGCCGGTCGCCGTCGCCGCCCACGGCGCCGACCCGATCGGCGCCGGACAGGCCTGCGTGGCCTACCTGACGCTCACGCTCAACACCGGCGCCATCGCCCACGTGCACGTCAACTGGCTGTCCCCGACCAAGGTGCGCACCACCATGGTGGGCGGCGCCAAACGCACCCTGATCTGGGACGACCTCAACCCCCTGCAGCGGGTGGCCGTCTACGACCGGGGCGTGGACCTGGCCTCGCCCCAGGAGATCGGCGACGACGAGCGCCGGGACATGCTCGTCTCGTACCGCTCCGGAGACATGGTCGCGCCCGCCATCGGCGAGAAGGAGGCGCTGCGCGGCATGGTCGACGAGTTCGGCGACGCGATCGGGCAGGGCCGGGCGCCCCTGACCGACGGCCGGGCGGGCCTCCGGGTGCTGGACATCCTCGAGGCGGCGTCCCGCAGCCTGGAATTCAAGGGCGCGGTCGTCGGCCTGCGCGCCGGACGTTGAGCGCACCCCATTCAGCGTATCCGATTCCCTGAGAGGGCAAGGCAGTTGAGCAGCGTACGCGGCAAGAAGATCCTGGTCACCGGGGGAGCGGGCACCATCGGCTCCAACCTCGTCGACCTCCTGGCCGAGGGCGGCGCCCGCGAGATCGTCGTACTCGACAACCTCGTGCGCGGGCGGCGGGCCAACCTCGCCCGGGCCCTGCCCAGCGGCGTCGTGGACATCGTCGAGGGCGACGTCCGCGACGCCGCGACCGTACGGAAGGTCACCGAGGGCTCCGACCTGGTGTTCCACCTCGCCGCCATCCGTATCACCCAGTGTGCGGAGGAGCCCCGGCTGGCCAACGAGGTCCTGGTCGACGGCACCTTCAACGTCCTGGAGGCGGCGGCCGAGGCCGGGGTCGCCAAGGTGATCGCCTCCTCCTCGGCGTCCGTCTACGGCATGGCCGAGACCTTCCCGACGACCGAGCGCCACCACCCGTACAACAACGACACCTTCTACGGCGCGGCGAAGGCCTTCAACGAGGGCATGCTGCGCAGCTTCCACGCCATGTACGGCCTGGACTACGTGGCGCTGCGCTACTTCAACGTCTACGGCCCCCGGATGGACATCCACGGCCTCTACACCGAGGTGCTCATCCGCTGGATGGAGCGCATCGAGGCCGGCGAGCCCCCCCTGATCCTCGGCGACGGCACGCAGACCATGGACTTCGTCGACGTCCGCGACATCGCCCGGGCCAATGTGCTCGCCGCCGAGTCGGATCTCACCGACGAGGTCTTCAACATCGCCAGCGGTACGGAGACTTCGCTGAAGGAACTCGCCGAGGGCCTGCTGGAGGCGATGGGGGCACAGGGCCTGGAGCCGGTGCACGGCCCCGCCCGCGCGGTGAACGGGGTGACCCGGCGCCTCGCGGACACCACTCAGGCCGCCGAACGGCTCGGGTTCACCGCGCGGATCGACCTGCGTACCGGGCTGCGGGACCTGGTCGAGTGGTGGCGCGCAGAGCGGAAGGCGGCCAAGTGAGCACCGACCGCATCCCGGTGATGATCCCCTGGCTCGGTGAGGAGGAGGCCCGGGCCTCCTCCGAGGCGGTGCTGTCCGGATGGGTCGCCCAAGGGCCCCGGGTCGCCGCCTTCGAGCGGGCCTTCGCGGAGAGGGTGGGCGCCGAACACGGCATCGCGGTCAGCTCCTGCACCACCGCCCTGCACCTGTCGCTGGTCGCGCTCGGTCTTGGCCCCGGCGACGAGGTCGTGGTGCCCTCGCTGTCCTTCATCGCCACCGCCAACGCCATACGGTATGTCGGCGCCCAGCCCGTCTTCGCCGACGTCGACCTCGCCTCCGGCAACCTGACCCCGGCCACCGTCGACGCGGTCCGCACCCCTCGCACCAGGGCCGTCCTCGCCGTCCACCAGGGCGGCGTACCGGCCGACGTGCACGCCCTGCGCTCCGCCTGCGCCGACTGGGACCTGCCCCTGGTCGAGGACGCGGCCTGCGCCATCGGCTCCACGGTCGGCGGCAAGCCCGTCGGGCACGGCGCACTGCTCGCCGCCTGGTCCTTCCACCCCCGCAAGCTGGTCACCACGGGCGAGGGCGGCATGATCACCACCGATGACCCCGAGTGGGCGGCACGCCTGCGCCGGCTGCGCGAGCACGGGATGAACGCCTCGGCGGCCGAGCGCCATGCGAGCAACAAGCCGGTCCTGGAGAGCTACCTGGAAGTCGGCTACAACTACCGGATGACGGACGTCCAGGCCGCGATCGGCCTGGTCCAGCTCGGCAAGCTCGACGCGATGATCGCCCGCCGCCGTGAACTGGCGGCCCGCTACGACACGTTGCTGCACGACGTCCCCGGCCTCACCCCCGTACGCGACCCCGCGCACGGCCAGAGCAACTTCCAGTCCTACTGGGTACTGCTGGACGAGGACTTCCCCGTCGGCCGGGACGACCTGCTCGCCGCGCTCGCCGAGGCCGGGGTCTCCGCCCGGCGCGGGATCATGGCCGCGCACCTCGAACCCGCCTACGCGAGCCACCCCTGCGCTCCGCTGCCGGTCACCGAGCGGATCACCCGCGACTCGCTGATCCTGCCGCTGTTCCACACGATGACCGAGGCCCAGCAGGACCGCGTCGTGACGGCACTGCGCGAACAGGCCCGAAGATGAACGGGCTGCTGATCGTCGGCGCGGGCGGGTTCGCCCGGGAGACCGCACAGGCCGTACGGGACGCGGGCGAGTGCAGGCTGCTCGGGCACCTGGACGACAACCCCGCCCTGCACGGCACCGAGGTGGACTCCGTCCCCGTACTCGGCGGCTGCGACCTGGTCCACGACCTGCCCGACGCCGGGGTGGTGGTCTGCGTGGGCAACCCCAGGGACTACGCGGCCCGCGCCCGGCTGGTCCGCAGGCTCGGCCTGTCCGCGAACCGCTACGCCACCGTGATCCACCCGACGGCGGCGGTGTCGGCGACCTGTGAGGTCGGCCCCGGCTCGGTCCTGCTCGCGCACTGCGTCCTGACCGCCGCCGTACGGGTGGGCGCGCATGTCGCGGTGATGCCGCAGGTCGTCCTCACCCATGACGACGTGGTCGAGGACTGCGCCACCCTCGCCTCCGGCGTCCGCCTGGGTGGGGGCGTTCGGCTGGAGCGGGGCGCCTATGTCGGCTCCGGGGCGCTGGTCCGGGAGGGCACGACGGTCGGCGCGTGGTCGCTGATCGGGATGGGGAGCAGCGTGCTCGGCGACGTTCCGCCGGGCGAGGTCTGGGTGGGGAGCCCGGCCCGGCGGCTGCGCGCGGCGGACACGCCCGCGCTCGACGAACTAGCGACGCGAACAGGACGTGCGACGCGAACAGTGGGGGGACCGCTGACATGAACCAGATTCCGCTCGTGGACCTCAAGGCGGCCCACGAGGAAGTGGCCGACGAGGTACGGGCCGGATTCGAACGGATCCTGGCCGGCACCGCGTTCATCGGAGGCGACGAGGTCCGCCGATTCGAGAACGCATACGCGGACTTCGGCGGTGTCGCGCACTGCGTGGGCGTCGCCAACGGCACGGACGCCGTCGAACTCGCCCTCCGCGCACACGGGGTGGGGCCCGGCGACGAGGTCGTGATACCCGCCAACACCTTCATCGCCACCGCGGGCGCGGTGGCGAGGACCGGTGCGCGACCGGTCCTCGCGGACTGCCGGCCCGACACCTACCTGCTCGACCCTCAGGCGGCGCTGGACGCGGTCGGCCCGGCCACTCGCGCGGTCGTACCCGTCCACCTCTACGGACAGATGGCCGACGTGCCGGAGTTGGCCGGCCAACTGCCCGACCGTGTAAAGGTCGTTGAGGACGCCGCCCAGTGCCAGGGTGCGACCCGCGACGGCCGGTCGCCCGGCAGCGGCGGCATCGCGGCCACCAGCTTCTACCCGGGCAAGAACCTCGGCGCGTACGGCGACGCGGGCGCGGTGCTGACCGACGACGAGGAACTGGCCGGCCTGGTGCGCGCGATCGCCAACCACGGCGGCATCGCCAAGTACCGCCACGACGTACCCGGCTTCAACAGCCGTCTGGACGGGCTGCAGGCCGTCGTCCTGCGGGCGAAGCTGGCACGGCTGGCGGACGGCAACGCGGCCCGCCGGGCAGCCGCGGCCCGCTACGACGCGCTGCTCGCCGACCTGGCGGCCGCCGGGCGAGTCGTGCTCCCGGCGACGGCGCCCGGCAACGTCCACGTGTGGCACCTGTACGTCGTCCAGGTCACCGGCGCGGACCGCGACGCCGTCGTCGGCAAGCTCAACGCGGAGGGCATCGGCGCGGGGGTGCACTATCCCGCCCCGGTCCACCTCACGCCGGCGTACCGCCATCTCGGCCACTCCCGCGGCGCCTTCCCGAACGCCGAGAAGGCGGCGGAAGGGATCCTGTCGCTGCCGCTCTTCCCGCAGATCACCCCCGACCAGCAGCAGCGCGTCGTGCACACGCTCGCCGACGCGCTGGGCAGCTGACCGGTCCCGGACTTCACGCTCCACCCCGGCCGCACGGGCCGGTCCTGCACAGCACCGCTGAGAGGTACACATGAACAGATGGAGCAGACGGCTCCGGGGCGGCCGCCTCGCCGTCGTGGCAGCACTGATTTGGGCGGTGCTCCCGCAGGCCGCGACCGCCCAGGCGGCATCCGATCCGTGCGGCACGGGCTCGAACCCGGTCGTCTGCGAGAACTCCAAGCCGGGCAGCCCCAAGTCCGACTGGTTCTCGCCCAACGCGTACGGCGACATCCAGGGCTTCTCCACCAAGGAGAGCGTCCAGGCCGGCGACACCGTCCAGTTCAAGGTCCAGTCGAAGGTCCCGTACCACATCGAGATCTACCGGCTGGGCTGGTACGGCGGCGACGGCGCGCGCGAGCTGTCCACCGCGGCCCAGGCGGCCGTGACCTATCCGGCCAACTACCTCACCAAACCGGCGAGTTGTACCACCAAGAGCAGCACCGGCCTGGTCGACTGCGGCAACTGGCCGGTGACCGCGAGCTGGACGGTGCCCAGCGACGCCGTGTCCGGCCTGTACGTCGCGAACCTGTCGCAGACGGACGGCAACGGCCTCATGCCGTACCCGTTCGTCGTCCGCAAGGACTCCAGCACCTCCGACGTCGTCGTACAGACCAGCGACCAGACCTGGCAGGCCTACAACCACTACGGCGGCCAGGACCTCTACGGCGGCGCCGGGCCCGCGCCGGACGGCCGCGCCTACGAGGTCAGCTACAACCGGCCGCTGGACATCGGCGGCGACAACGGCATCTACGGCTCCGAGTACATGATGCTGTCCTGGCTGGAGCGCAACGGCTACGACGTCAGCTATCTGTCCGGCGTGGACGTGTCGTCGACCAGCGGTGCCACCCTGCTGGAGAAGCACAAGGTGTACATGTCCTCCGGCCATGACGAGTACTGGACGCAGAGCCAGTACTCCAACGTCCTGGCGGCCCGGAAGGCCGACGTGCGGGAGGCCTTCTTCAGTGGCAACGAGGTCTTCTGGAAGACCCGGCTCGCCCCGAGCAACGACGGCACGAACACGGCGGACCGGACCCTGGTCTGCTACAAGATGACCAAGATGGCGCAGAACAACGGCGTCGCCGACCCCAGCGGCATCTGGACCGGCACCTGGATGGACCCGACCAGCACCCAGTACGGACAGACCTACCAGCCGCCGAACATCCTCACCGGCTCCATGTTCCAGGTGAACGGCTACCGCAGCGACGCGATCACGGTCCCCGGCTCCTACGGCAGGAACCGGATCTGGCGCAACACCTCCATCGCGAACCTCACCGCCGGCCAGACCGCCACCTTCCCGACGGGCACCCTCGGCTACGAGTGGGACAGCGACGTCGACAACAGCACCAGACCCGCCGGCGCCATCGACGTGTCGTCCACGACGGTGGACGTCAACGACGGCAAGCTCCGCATGGACTGGGGCAACGTGTACGGCAACGGCACGGCGACGCACAACCTGGTCGAGTTCCGCGACCAGGACTCCGGGGCCCTGGTGTTCGGGTCGGGGACCGTGCAGTGGTCGTGGGGCCTGACCAACGTCCCGACCTACAACCCCGCCGACACGGTGGTCACCGAGGACTCCCGTATGCAGCAGGCGACGGTGAACATCCTCGCCGACATGGGCGTCCAGCCGCTGACCCTGCAGAGCAACCTCGTCGCGGCCGGGGCCTCCACCGACACCACCGGCCCCGCGATCACCGTGTCGAGCCCCGCCTCAGGTGTCACCGTCCCGGCGCTGAAGCCGGTCACCATCACCGGCACCGCCACCGACTCCGGCGGGGGCGTGGTGGCCCGCGTGGAGGTGTCCACTGACGGCGGAACCACCTGGAAGGCAGCCAAGGGCCTCGCGTCCTGGAGCTACAGCTGGACCCCGACGGCCCCGGGCACCGCGTCCATCAAGGTCCGCGCCGTCGACGACAGCGTCAACATCGGCGCCGTCACCACGGTCCCGGTGACCGTCGGCCCCCAGGCCTGCCCGTGCACCGTCTTCCCGGCCTCGGCCGTACCCGGCACCGTCAACGCGGGCGACGGCAGCTCGGTGGAGCTCGGCGTCAAGTTCCGTACCACGGCGGCCGGTTCCATCACCGCCGTCCGCTTCTACAAGTCGCCCGCCAACACCGGAACCCACACCGGCAGCCTGTGGAGCGCCTCCGGCACCCGCCTGGCCACCGGCACCTTCACGGGCGAGACGGCCTCCGGCTGGCAGCAGCTGAACTTCGCCACCCCCGTGAGCGTCAAGGCCAACACCACCTACGTCGCCTCGTACTTCGCGCCCAACGGCGGATACTCCTACGACGGTGGCTACTTCACCTCCGCTGACGCGGGCCTGGCTCCGCTCACCGCGCTGAAGTCCGGCACAGACGGCGGCAACGGCGTCTACCACTACGGCTCGACCAGCGCCTTCCCGTCCTCGCAGTCCTCCGGCAGCAACTACTGGGTCGACGTGGTGCTGGACACCTCGACGGCCAGCACGACCCCGCCCACCGTCACCGCCACCTCCCCGACCTCCGGGGCGACCGACGCGTCGATCACGGCCCCGGTGTCGGCCACCTTCAGCTCTGCCGTCGACCCCGACAGCCTGACGTTCTCTCTGAAGGACCCGGCCGGCAACTCCGTCCCGGGGGCCATCACCCTCCCAGCGTCGAACAAGGCGACCTTCACCCCGTCGACGGAGCTGGCACTGCACACCGCGTACACCGCGTCCGTCCAGGGCTCCGACGTCTGGGGCAACGCCATGGCGGACCCGGTGACCTGGTCCTTCACCACCAGTTCCACCCCGCCCGCGGTCACCTGCCCCTGCACGCTGTGGAGTTCCTCCGCCGTGCCGGCCACCACCGACATGACCGGTGACGCCAACTCCGTCGAGCTGGGCACCCGGTTCACGTCCTCGGCGAACGGCTGGGTCACCGGCGTCACCTTCTACAAGGGCACCGGCAACACGGGCACCCACACCGGCAGCCTGTGGGCCGACGACGGCACGCTCCTCGCCACCGGCACCTTCACCGGCGAGACGGCCTCCGGCTGGCAGCAGCTGACCTTCGCCACCCCGGTGGCCATCACCGCCGGCACCCCGTACGTCGTCTCCTACCACGCGCCCAACGGCAACTACGCGGTGGACGGCGGCTATTTCGCGGCAGCCCACCAGTCGTATCCGCTGACCGCCACCGCCGACACCACCGCGCACCACAACGGGCTCTACCGGTACGGCGCCGACTCGGCCTTCCCCAACAGCTCGTACGGATCCGCGAACTACTGGGTCGGCCCGGTCTTCACCGCCGACAATCCCAGCGGGTCTCTGGCGACGGCCACCGCCTCGGAGGTGACCGCGTCCTCGGTGACACACACCGCCGACGCGGGGAGCGCCCTCGTCATGGCCGTCACCGACAAGTCCGTGTCCTCCGTCGACGCGACCGTGACGATCCTGCCGGGCCCCCAGGCGGCCGCCGCCAGGAAGCTCCACGTCACAGCCGTCACCTCCTACGACCGGGCCGGCCACAAGGTGTCCGTCCACCTGTCCGCCCCGCTGCCGGACGGCACACGGTTCACGGTCACGGTCACGGCCCGGGACAAGCACCACCACACGGTGACGTCCCGCAGCTGGACCCTGACCAGCACGACCGTCCGCAAGAAGAAGAACTGACCGACCCGAACACCGTCGGTGGCCTCCGCCCAGCTCGGGGGCCGCCGGCGGGGATTGGCTTGCCCACCGATGAGCACCGTCAGTGTTGTGATCCCCTGCTACAAGTACGGCCATTTCCTCGCCGACTGCGTCAGCAGTGTCCTGGACGAGCAGAACGGCGTCGACGTCCGGGTGCTCATCATCGACGACGCCTCGCCCGACGACTCGGCGGAGACCGCACACAAACTGGCCGCCGCCGACCCGCGTATCGAGGTCCGCGTCCACGCAACCAACAAGGGCCACATCGCCACCTACAACGAGGGCCTCCTGGAGTGGGCCGACGGCGACTACGTCGCCCTCCTGTCCGCCGACGACCGGCTGGTCCCGGGCGCGCTGGTACGGGCCGCCGCACTCCTGGACGCCCACCCCGAGGCGGGATTCGCCTACGGGCGTCCCCTGCGCTTCCAGCACGGCGGCCCGCTGCCCAAGGCCCGTACGCGGAGCACGGGTTCGGTCGTCTACCCCGGCCAGTGGTGGCTCGAGCGGCGCTTCCGCGAGGGCACCGGCTGCATCACCTCGCCGGAGGTCGTCGTCCGCACCAGCCTGCAGCGCACGGTCGGCGGCTACGACCCGGCGCTTCCCCACGCCGGCGACATCGAGATGTGGATGCGGCTCGCCGCACACGCCGACGTCGGCTACGTACGCGGCGCCGACCAGGCCTTCTACCGCGTCCACGGCAAGAACATGTCCACCACCGACTTCGGCGGTCAGCTGGACGACCTGCGCCAGCGTCTCCTCGCCTTCGACTCGGTGCTGGCCAAGTGCTCCGACCGGCTGCCCCAGGCCGACCGCCTGGCCCACGAGGTGCACACCCGGCTCGCCCGCTTCGCACTGCGCCGGGCCTACCGTGCCTACGACCGGGGGCGCACGGCGCTGGTGCCGGTCGCTGACTGCGTGGACTTCGCCGAGCAGTGCCTGCCGGGGTACGAGACGCTGCCCGAGTACCGCGCGCTGCGCCTGCGCAGACGGATCGGTCCGAGGGCGATGCCGTATCTGCAGCCGCTGGTGTGGTCGGCCGTGGCCGAGCGCGGGCGGGAATGGCTGTGGTGGGAGTCGTGGAAGCGGCGCGGTATCTGATGAACGACCAGTTCTGCTCAGCCGGTCGCGGGAACGGGACCCGCGTGCCGTCGGGCCGCGGCCTGACGGCGCCCCCTCACATACCGGTCGAGCCACAACGCGCCGACCACACCCCCGGCGAGGCCCAGCAGGGCCGTGCCGGCCAGGCCCCGGCTCTTGCTGCCCTGTACCTCCGCGGCGCTCGGGGAGGTCAGGACGGAGGCGGTGATCCGCGACCCGGCGGGCACTCCTTGGGCCGTCTGCATCTCTTCGACGTGCTGGGTGTAGACGCCGATGATGCGGCGCACCGCGGTGACGGCCGCGTCAGGGCCGGACGCCTGCGACTGCACCTGCAGGGAAGGGATCAGGTAGCGCGGTGTGGCGCTGGTGCCGCTGTTGCGGGGGACGAGGTGGTAGGTCCCGCGGACGCCCGCCGCGTTCAACTCCCCGGCCCCGGCGGGGGACTGCAGCTGCTGGACGACCGCGTAGGAGACCACGGCGAGCGGCGGCTGCAGATTGGTGAACTGGTTGGGCTGGTTCCGCGTCACCGGCGGTTTGAGGACGACCACCGCGGAGCCGACGTACTGGGGGGCGGGGCGCAGCACGTGGTACGCCCCGGCGGCCGTCAGCAACAGCGCGACCACCAGGACGTACCAGCGGCGGAGCAGCGCATCGGCGACGTTCCCGGGCGACATACGAGTTCCTTCCGTCACCCCCGATACTGGCAGGACGCGGGGCTGGATGCCACCGAATGGGGGGATGGTTCGTGAGCCTTGGTGAGATATGGGCCATTCTGCGCAGACGTTGGTACTTCATGGTGCCCTTCACCCTGCTCAGTCTGCTCGGCGGCGCGTATCTGTACGTGACCGTGCCCGTCTCCTACCAGTCCCAGAGCTCCGTGGCGCTGCTGGACTCCTCCGCCGTCGCCCGGCTGGCCCCCACGTTCGGCAACCCCATCTCCAATGCCGGCGGTTCGCTGATCGTCACGGCCGACGTGCTGATCAGGACCCTCGAATCGGCCGACGCCGCCAAGGAGTTGCAGAGCCGGGGGGTCACGGATCCGTACACGGCCGGCTTCGCGCCGGAGAGCGAGAGCCCGCTGCTCTCGCTCAGCGTCACCGGAACCGACCGGGCGAAGGTGCTGCGGGAGACCAACACCCTGACGGACTTCGCCGGTGAGCAGCTGAAGGCCCTGCAGGCCGCCGCGAAGGTCCCGCCCACCTACTTCGTCCAGACCGCGCCGGTCGTCCTGCCGCAGACCCCGGTGTCGAAGTCCAAGAGCCGCTACCAGGACGTCGCGGCGGTGGTCATCCTGGGCGTCGTCAGCGCGTTCCTGCTGTCGATCCTGCTGGAGGGCGTCGCGGTGGTCCGCCGGCGGCGGCGCGCCGGGAACGGCCTCGCCCCGCGCCCCCGGGATGCCCCCGGCCGCCGGCGGGTACGAGCAGGCCTGCTCGGCCGACGGGTCGACGCCACGGCGGTCCTCACCGTCTACCTGGTGCTGGCCTTCTTCATCCCGTCCAACCTGGCCCTGCCCGCGCTCGGCGGCGTCGGCACCCCGGCCAACGTCTTCGCCCTGCTCGGACTGTTGTGGTACCTCGCGACCTGGCTCGGCGGCCGTATCCTTCCGGCGCCGGGGACCAGGACCCCCCGGGTCGCGCTGTGCGGGCTCGGGCTGGCCGTGCTGGCGGCGTACATCGCGGACGCGATGCGCGAGAGCTCGCACGAGGAGGTCCTCGGGGCCGACCGAGGGCTCATCGGATTCCTCGTGTGGGTGTCGCTCGTCGTCCTGACCTCGGCGGCCCTGCAGGAGCGCGGCCGGCTGGACGTCCTGATGCGCCGGATGGTCGTCATGGGGTCCGTCGTGGCCGCGATCGGCTTCTACGACTTCTTCGCCGCCACCAACATCGCCGACTCCATCCACATCCCCGGGCTCCAGACCAGCGTGGCCCAGGTGAGCGTCATGGACCGCGGCGCCTTCACCCGGCCCCGGGCCACCACGGCCCAGCCGCTGGAGTTCGCCGGCATGCTGGCGATCCTCCTGCCCTTCGCCATCCAGCAGGCCCTGGATCCGGTACGACGCCACCTCCACGCGCTGCGCCGCTGGGGCCCGGTGCTGCTGATGGCCGGAGCGCTGCCCCTGTCGGTGTCGAGGACCTCGATCATCGGCCTGCTGCTGGTGGCGCTGGTGCTGGTGCCGCGCTGGAAACCGGCCCGGCGCTGGGCCGCGATCGCCGTGATGGCGGCCTCCGTGGCCGTGTTCAAGGTCCTCGTTCCCGGACTGATCGGCACGATCACGGGCCTGTTCGCCTCGTTTCTCTCCAACTCCGACAGCAGCACTCAGGCCCGTACGGTCAAGTACAGCGCGATCATGCCCTATCTGAAGGAACATCCGTGGTTCGGACGGGGCTTCGGCACCTTCACTCCGGACCTGTACTTCTTCACGGACAACCAGTACATGCTGGGCCTGGCCGAGATGGGCGTGCTCGGGCTTCTCGCCCTGCTCCTGCTGTTCATCACCGGCATCCACCACGGCGGCACCATCCGGCGCCTGGCCCGCACCGAGTCCGATCGCGAGCTGGGCCAGGCCTTCTTCGCCTCGTCACTGGTCGCCATGGTCATCAGCGCCACCTTCGACTCGCTCAGCTTCCCCATGTTCGCCGGCATGTTCTTCCTGATCCTGGGGGCGGGGGGCAGCTATCTGGGCTTCGTACGGCGCGAGGCTGCCGCCGCCGCGGTCCAGGGCCCCGGTCAGACCACAGAAGTCCAGCTCCCCCAACTCGTGGAGTCCCGATGAGCCCCGTCGCCGTCATCGTCGTCACCTGGAACAGCGCCCCGGTGCTCCCCGGGTTCCTCGCCGCGCTCGGCGAGGGCATGGCCGGCCTCGACTGGCGGCTGGTGGTCGCCGACAACGACTCGGCGGACGACACCGTCGAGGTTCTCCAGAAGCTGGCCCCCGACGCCACCATCGTCCAGACCGGCCGCAACGCCGGGTACGCCGCCGGCATCAACGCGGCGCTGGGAGCCGCCGGTGAGTACGGCGTCGCTCTCATCTGCAACCCCGACATCCGGATGCGGCAGGGCTGCGCCGAACGGCTCGTCGAGCGCCTCGGCGACGGAGTGGGGATCGCCGTACCCCTTCTGTACGAAGAGGGCCGGGACACGCCCCACTACTCGCTGCGCCGCGAGTCGAGCGTGCTGAGGGCCCTCGGTGAAGCCGTCATCGGCAACCGCCGGGCCGGGCGGTTCCCGCGCCTCAGCGAACTCGTCACCGACCCCGCCGCGTATCGACGGCCCACGCGCGCGGACTGGGCGACCGGCGCCCTCATGGCCGTCTCGGCCGACTGCCTGGCCGCCTGCGGTCCGTGGGACGAGTCCTTCTTCCTCTACTCGGAGGAGACCGAGTACTGCCTGCGCGCGCGGGACCTGGGGTACGGCACGCAACTGGAGCCGACGGCCGAGGCGGTGCACCTGGGGGGCGACTCCCAGGTCTCGCCCCGGCTGTGGGCCCTGCTCACGCTCAACCGGGTGCGGTTGTACGGGCGGCGCCACGGCGCCGTCGCAACGGCGTGCTTCCGAGGTGCCGTGTTCCTGCGCGAGACGTCGAGGGCGGCCCTCGGCAGGAGGGCCAGCAGGGCGGCGGCGGCCGCGCTGCTCAAGCCGGGCGCCCTGCGGGCCACTCCAGGACCTCAGCCGGACCACGTCGTGTAGAAACTCCCGGGGTTGACCAGGTACCGCACGGTGGCGTACGGCACATGGCGCACGCGGTGCCGGCGGCCGTACCGCCGGACCAGCTCCCAGTCCTCACGCGGGAGCACGTCCGGCGTGCGCCGCAGACGGCTGAAGTGCAAGGCCCGGTTGCGCCGCGCGACGAACGCGTTGGTGTCCAGAAAGGACTCACGAGCGGCCCGGCGACGGTCGAACGGCACGGACAGGATGTCCCGCTCCCTCCCGTCCGGCAGGACACGGCGCAGCGCCGTGTAGACGCCGTCCGGCCCGCCGGGGGACTCCAGGACCGCCAGCGCCCGTTGGAGATGGTCGGCTTCCCACAGGTTGTCGTCGTCCAGGAAGGCCACGTACCGCGAGCGGGTGAGGCGGATGCCGACATTGCGCACGACGCCGGCCACGCCGGTGTTGCGCGCCAGCGAGACGGCGAACAGCCGTGGGTCGTCGGGGAGTTCGGGGAGGCCGGCGCCGTCGTCGACGACGACCACGACCTGATCGCGCACGGTCTGTGCCAGGGCCGACCGGACGGCCGCCCGCAGTTCGTCCGGGCGGCGGTGGGTGGCGATGACCGTGGCGACGAGGGCGGCGGGCAGGGGTGCGGCGGCGGCCGCGAGGCGGCGGACCTCTGCGCCTTCGAAGCGGCGCAGCCGCAGTGCGGAGGGCAGGAGCAGGACCTTGTTGCGCAGCTCGAAGAGGACGAGCCAGCCGAAGGTGTGCTTGAGGAGCTCCCAGGGGGCGCGGGCGATGCGTCGCATGATCCTCTTTCTCAGCCGGCCGGCTCGGGGGTGATCGGGGTGCCGTCGGAGAAGTGGTTGTTGCGCCAGACGTTGCCCGGACCGCGGGCGTTCCAGGCGGTGACGGCTCCGTAGACGCCGGAGTTGCGGTGGTACCGGGTGGAGAAGACGTTGTTCGTGACCGTGATCCCGGTGGCGCCCGCGCCACCCCCGTAGAGGGCGTACGCGCCGCCGGCCAGCAGGTTGCCGTCGACGACGGTGTCGTAGACATGGCCGGTGTCGGCGAACAGGCCCAGGGCGGCGGACGCTCCCCGGTCGACGGCGACGGGGTTGAGCAGGGTGTTGTGGCGGATGATCAGCTTGCCCTTGGTGCCGCCGCCGCTGATCACCGCATCGGTGTGCTGCCACTCGCCGCCGTTGTTGCGGAAGGGGACGAGGCCGTGGACGTAGTTGTCGTGGAGGTGACCCTGGCCCATGGAGAGGGCGTTGCCGAAGACGGAGATGTCGCACCAGCCGACCTCGACGGAGCTGGTGCCCATGTTGGACACGGCGTAGTCCACTCCGCCGTTGTCGGGGCCCTGGCCGGGGACGGCGGTGATCGTGGTGTGGAGGACCCGCAGGCCGTGGTAGCCGGGGCGCAGGTTGACCCCCCACCAGTTGGCGGAGGTGATCTTGCTGTCGATGATGGTCACGTCGTTGGCGTAGACGTCGAGTGAGCCGGTGATGTCCCACCCTTTGATGACGGTCCCGTCGGTCTTGACGCTCATGTTCCCCGTGGAGTGCGGTGCCAGGGGGATACGGGGGCCGGTGGTGCGGGCGTCGGGGAAGCCGGCTTCGCCCGGTGCCGCGGTGGCGGTCGGAGACGCGCCGGGGGAGTGGCTCCGGGCGGGCGGCGCGGCGTCGGTGCCTGAGGAGCCCGAGGAGCCCGAGGAGCCTGAGGAACCCGAGGAGCCCGACGAGCCCGAGGAGCCCGAGGAGCTCGAGGAGCTCGAGGCACACGCGGCGCACAGCAGGAGGGCCAGGACGGCGAGCAGGCGCCGGAGCCTCGTCATACGGTCTCCGGTTCCGGGGAGCCGAGCAGGAAACGGCGGCTGGGCAGCACGCACACCACATAGCAGCCCAGGGCGACCGCGCCGATGCCGAACAGGGCGAGGGTGCCGTCGCCCAGGATCCGCTTCGCGGCGAGGACGACCAGGGTCATCACGGCTCCTCCGAGGAAGGGCCAGGCGCAGGCCCTGGCGAGGGGCCCGAGGCCGATCCCGGCCTGCCCGAGGGCGTAGAGGAACGCGGGTACGACGAGTCCGGCGGCGACCAGCACATGGCCCTGGGAGACGCCGACGATGCCGTGGAGCCGTGCGCCGACGACGAGGACGGGGATCAGGGCGACGACCCACAGCCCCTGGGTGAGGATCAGGGAGCGGCGCTGCCCGGTGGCGACGAGGCAGTCGTAGGCGAGCTCACAGCCGATGCGGACCAGGCCCAGAGCCATCAGCCAGGGCAGCGCGTCGGCGGCGGGCAGCCACGTGCTCCCGTACACCAGGTGGACGACGGGGGCGGCGAGGCCGCCGAGCAGCACGCACAGGGGTACGGTGCCGGTGACCAGGACGCCCAGAGCGCGGCTGAAGCCACGGGCGAGGGCCTGCGGTGAGTCGGCGAGGCGGGAGAAGCCGGCGAAGGACACGCGGCGGGCGGCCTCGGAGATGACACGCACCGGCCAGCCGGACATGTTGAAGGCCAGGACGTAGAAGCCGAGGGAGACTCCGCCGAGCGTGGAGCCGACGACCATGGTGTCCACGTTGACCACGGCGAGCGCGAGAAGGCTCGCGCCCGCCAGCGGAAGCCCGAACTCCAGCAGCGCGCGGGCCTGTTGGGTATCCCAGCCGAACCGCAGCGTGCCGGGAGCGGCCAGGGCACAGCCGACGAGGGCGGCGATGTTTCCCGCGACCGCGCCCCAGGCGAAGCTCATGGCCCCCCAGCCGGCGAAGGCCAGCACCAGCGTCACGCCGGTACTGAGGACGAAGTTGAGCGCGTCGATGAGCATCCGCCTGCCCTGCGCGAACTCCCGGGTCAGGAAGCCGGCGGGCACCTGGGCCACCCCGTCGATCACCAGGCACAGGCACATCACCCGCAGGACACCCGAGGCGTCGGGCGAGTCGAGCAGCCCGGCCACCGTCGGTGCCGAGACGAAGAGGGCGGCGTACAGCAGGCCGCTGGACGCGGTGGCCAGGGTCAGCACGGTCGGCGCGAACCGGCGGGGGTCGCCGTCCCAGCGGACGATGGCCAGGCTGACGCCCAGTTCGTTCGCGGAGAGCAGGACCAGGAGCACGGTCTGCGCGATGCCGTACACGCCCCACTGGGCCGGTCCGAGGGCGAAGCGCGCCAGCAGGATGCCGGTGGCGAAGTTGCCGAGGCGCATCACCACGGTGTTGACCAGGCTCCAGCGGGCCGCCGAACGGACCTTTCGGCCGAGGGAGTTGGTGGCGGGGGTGTCGCTCGGCTCAGCGGTCTCGCTGTCCGGTGTGCGAACGCTGTCCATGAGTCGATTCCTCGTCGAGCGGCTCGGCGGCGGGCGCCACGGCCACGACGGGCCGCCCGGCCCTCGGCTCCGCGGCGGACCGGTTCTCGGCGGACCTGTTCTCCGCGGTCCGCGACCAACTGGGCGTCGTCCGGAGGGCGATGGTCTGGTCCGCGACCGGTTCTCCGGCCGCCGGCTGGGGGGCGGCGACCGGCTGTGCGGGTTCTTCCGGTCGCGCGGACGTCTGCGACCGGCGGCGCGCCTCCACGTAGAAGACGGCGACCAGGCTCAGCACCAGGCCCAGGCACCCGCCCATGATCATGTACTCGAGCCGGGTCTTGGTCTGCGCCACCGGGTTCTGCGGGGGCACGACGGCCGTCATACGGATCATGGCCTTCGGGGCGACCGACTGCTGTTGCTGGAACTGATCCAGCCGCTCCTTGGCATACGCGGTCAGGATGCGGTCCGAGGACAGGACGGCGGCCTTGTCGGTGCCGGTGACGGTGAGCCACATCAGCGGCCCCTGTGCGTTGTCGGCGAGCTTGGCCTCGAAAGTCCCCGTGGCGCCGCGGGACTTGAGCTCCCGGACGGAGCCGTCGGAGTTGAGATTGCGGGCCAGACTGTCGGCCATGCCGGTGAGCGAGGTCTGGGTGCTCAGGAACGGGTTGCCGTCATAGGCCACGGTGGCCTTCTGGGAGTTCAGCAGAACCACCGTGCTCTGCGACTGATAGGTGACCGGAACCAGCAGGGCCACGGCGACCATCAGACCGGCGGTCAGCAGCAGCCCGGGCAGCAGGATGTACCAGCGCCTGCGCATGACACGGAATATCTCAGCCAGATCCATGGTGGTCCCCCCTCGCGCCCCGACGTTCGACGAGCATATGTGGCAAGCGGATCATATGGGGAACGTTCGGTCGGTGGGCCTCGGCCGCGTGCGGGCGGTGCCTCCCCCCAGCAGCACGTCGGCGATGCGGTCGCTCGCGCGACCGTCCCACAGCTCGGGCCGACGCGGCGCGGGCGGATCGTCCAGCACCCGGTTCACGGTGGTCACGATGCGCGCCGGATCCCGGCCGGCCAGCACATTGGTGCCCTGCTCGACGGTGATGGGCCGCTCGGTGTTGTCCCGCAGGGTCACGCACGGCACACCCAGCGCCGTGGTCTCCTCCTGTACGCCGCCCGAGTCGGTCAGCACGAGCCGGGCGGAGTCCTGCAGGGCGATGAAGTCCAGGTATCCGGCGGGCGGTACGAGCCGGATTCCGCCGGGGACGCCGATGTCGGCCAGCCGCTGCGCCGCGCGCGGGTGCACGGGCAGCAGCAGCGGGCAGCGGCCGGCGATCTCACCCAGGGCCTTCAGGAGCGCGGCGAGGACCTCGGCGTCGTCCACGTTGGCGGGGCGGTGCAGGGTGACCAGGCCGTACTCGCCCCTGGCCAGGCCGTACCGGCCCAGGACGTCCGAGCTCCTGGCCCGCTCCAGGTTGGCCAGCAGCGTGTCGATCATGACGTTGCCGACGAGGTGGACCTGGTCGTCCCGGTACCCCTCCGCGCGCAGGTTGTCGGCGGCGTCGGGCGAAGGCGCCAGCAGATAGTCGCTGACGCGGTCGGTGACGACGCGGTTGATCTCCTCCGGCATGCTCCAGTCGCGGCTGCGCAGCCCGGCCTCGACATGCGCCAGCAGCGGTCCGGCCTTGGCCGTCACGAGGGCGCAGGCCAGGGTGGAGTTGATGTCGCCTACCACGACGACGACGTCCGGGGAGACCTCGCCGAGCAGGGGCTCGAACGCGGTCATCACGCGTCCGGTCTGCTCGGCATGGGTGCCGGACCCGACGCCGAGGAAGCGGTCGGGCGGCCGGATGCCGAGATCGGCGAAGAACACGTCGTTCATGGCCGGGTCGTAGTGCTGGCCGGTGTGGACGAGTACCACCTCGGCGCCCCGGCGTTCCAGGGCGTCCATCACCGGTTTGATCTTCATGTAGTTGGGTCGCGCCCCGGCGACACAGACGATGCGCGGCATGGCTCAGAGCACCTCGATCGTGGGTCGGGAGGGCAGCCGTCGACGGCAGTCGAGGACGAACGGAGCGTGTTCGGCGATGAGTTCGTAGTCGAAGCTGTCGTGGTCGGCGAGCAGCACCACCACATCGGCGGACTCCAGCTCCTCCTGCGTCAGTTCGACCCGCACCAGCCGGGTGTCCACCGGCAGGCCCTCGACGACGTGCGGGTCCGCCGCCTTGACCTGGGCCCCCATGTCGAGCAGCAGCTGGGAAATGCGTAGCGCGGGCGACTCTCGGGCGTCGCCGGTGTTCTTCTTGTACGCCAGGCCGAGCAGCAGGATCCGCGAGCCGTTCACGGAACGGCGTCTTTCGTTGAACAGGTCGCTGATCCGGCGCGCCACGTACTCGGGCATGTGGTTGTTGATGTCGTTGGCCAGCTCCACGAAGCGGAAGCTCTGACCGAGTTCGCGCTGCACCCGCCAGGACAGGTACGAGGGGTCGATCGGCAGGCAGTGGCCGCCGACGCCCGGTCCCGGCGTGAACCTCATGAAGCCGAAGGGCTTGGTGGAGGCGGCGTCGATGGCCTGCCAGACGTCGATGTCCAGGTGATGCGCGAACATCGCGATCTCGTTGACCAGCGCGATGTTCACATGGCGGAAGGTGTTCTCCAGCAGCTTGGCGAGTTCGGCCTCCTTGGGCGACCTCACCGGCACGGTGGTGTCGACGAGCTGTGCGTAGAAGTCCTGCACGGCCTTGAGCGACGCCGCGTCGACGCCGGACACGACTTTCGGCGTCTCCTTGAAACCCCAGACCGCGTTTCCCGGATCGATCCGCTCGGGGCTGTAGCCGAGATGGAAGTCGGGCCCGGCGGTGAGACCCGAGCCGTCCTCCAGGATCGGCGCGAACAGCTCCTGGGTGGTGCCGGGATATGTGGTCGACTCCAGGACGACGGTGGCACCTGGGCGCAGATAGCGGGCGAGGGTGACCGCCGATTCCTTGATGTAGCGGAGGTCGGGCATGCCCTCGTGCAGCGGGGTCGGCACGGTCACGACGGCGACGTCGAAGCCGCCGCAGTCGCGGGCCGATTCGCTCGGACGGTAGGTGCCCCGGTCCAGGGCCGCCCGGATCCGCTCGGAGGAGACGTCCTCGACGAAGGACTCGCCGGCGGAGAGGCTCTTGACCCGCCGGGAGTCGACGTCGTAGCCGATCACCTCGTGTCCGACCTCGGCGGCGCGGATGGCCAGTGGCAGGCCGACGTATCCCTGTCCAACCACGACGACGCGCATCAGTGACTCCTGTTCGCGGGAGCGGTCGACGGGGTGAGCCGGAGGAACTCTCGCGCCGTCATGAGGACGAAGGCAGCATTGGTGGTGAGATAGCGCCGGCCCAGGCGGCGCGGCTCCTGCAGTGCGCGGTAGAGCCATTCGAGCCCCCGCCGCTGCCAGGACTCGGGGGCCCGCTTGGTGACCCCGGCCAGGATGTCGAAGGAGCCGCCGACACCGTGGACGACGCGGGCGCCGGTGCGTGCGCCGTAGGCGGCGGTGAAGATCTCCTTCTTGGGCGAGGTCATGCCCAGGAACAGCATCTGCGCGCCGCTTCGGGCGATCTCCTCCGCTATCGCCTCCTGCTGGGAGTCGTCGAAGTAGCCGTTGCGGCTGCCGGCCACCTTCAGGCGCGGGAAGCGGTCGGCGACCCGGCGCAGCATGTGATCGAGCACGTCCTGTCTGGCGCCGAGGAAGTACACCGACATGCCGGCCGATTCCGCCTCGGCCAGCAGGCGCAGGAACAGGTCGATACCGGCCACCCGTTCCGGCAGCGGGGCGCGTAACACCCGGCCGGCCCAGACCACGGCCTGTCCGTCGGCGAGGACGAGATCGCAGCCGGTCACGGCCCGGGCGAGCCGGGCATCCCGCCGCATGTTCACCAGCTTCGCGGCGTTGACGACCCCGATCTCGAGCTGTCTGCCGTCCCGGACCGCCTCCAGGCAGCGCTGTACGGTCTCGTCCATGGTCAGCGGGTCCAGCTCGATGCCGAAGAGGGACTGACGCGCCTTCATATGCGGCCCCCCTGCCAGGCGTGGAGCATCCAGCCGAACTCGTAGGGCCGGCATTCGCGGTCCACGGAGAGCGGCCGGTACAGCCGGTCCAGGGACTTCAGCCGGAGGTTGGGAGCGACCCGGGTGCCGAGTCCGCGGGCGGCGCGTACGGCCTTCCTCGGGTCGCCGCGGTAGACCTTGCGCCAGGTGGCGCCGAGCTCGTCGAGGATCAACGGCTCGCGGTGCTCCGGGCGTTCGGCCAGTTCGGGCACGTCCGTCATCCAGCGCAGACCCTTGCGGACCGACGCGCCGAAGTCGGTGCCGCCGGCGTCGGCGAGGTCGAACAGGGCGGTCGGCGCCATCGCGTGCTGGTGGACGCTGTAGACGGGGTAGCCCTCCACGACACCGCCGGTGCGCGCGTCGTAGTGCCACCACCACTGCCCGCCGTCGCCCTGGAGCTCGCAGATGCGTGTCGCGCACGCATCGGCCGCGGCCAGTGCCTGCGGATCGCCGCCGCCGTCGCCGCCGGCGTGCGCGCGGGCCAGGGCCTGGAGCGGGTACGTCTGGTCGGCGAAGCAGCTCACGTGGGCCCGGTACCAGGGCACGAGGCCGGGCCCGGTGGCGTGCGGGAACAGCGGGCTGTTCCCGATCCGGGCCCGCAGCAGACGGTCGCGGGCCGCGGTGAAACGGCTCTCCACGTCGACCGTGCCGCGAGCCGCCGCGAGCGCGGACAGCACCCATGCGGCCTCGACGGTGTACTGCGGCCGGCCGTCCTCGTCCAGGGCCGCGACCCGTGCGACGGCGTCGGACAGTTTGGGATGTCCGGTCTCGGCGGCGGCCCAGGCGATGAGCGCCGCGTCGCCGAGGTTGGCCACCCCGGGCAGCGATTCGATCAGCAGACCCGTGAACTCCTCGGCGGTACGCCCGCCGAGCACCGCGCGCTGGCGGTCCTCGGGCAGGAACCGGGCCCCCAGCGCGGTGATGGCCGCGTACCGGGTACTGGTCCCGCGCCGCTCCAGGGTCCAGGAACCACCGGGAGCCTTGCGCCCGGCCATGGTGAACGCGAAGGCCTCACCACCGGGGAGCAGCATCGACGGAAGCCCCGACTCGGCGACCGCGAGCAGTCGCCGGGCCAGCGCGAGCAGCGGCGGCTCCTCACGGCCGAGCGCCGCCAGGCGTGTGATCGTCATCTTTTGCGCACACCAACCCCCCTGTGGGTCCTCTTTTTTTGCGCAGACTCGTGATCGCCGCGTCGCGAACGGCCACGCGGCGGAAAGGCAGACAACGGAACGTCAGACATCAGAACGTCAGACATCAGAGCGTCATAACGTCAGACGTCAGGCGACGGAGCGGTCGTCACTCCTCGCTTCAGACACAGGTATCCCCACCCGGTAACCCCCCCTGGGCACAGGTATGTGTGCGCTAACTGTGCCCGTCCTGCACAGTTCGCACACATGTTATGCCTGCGCGTGTTCGAGGATCGGTGTTTTGGGAGAATCGGACGTCATACGCGCTCGACGAGACGTCATGAGCGCTCGACGAGTTCGCCGTCCTTCTCGTCGTACAGTGCCCCCGTCTCGGGGCACTCCCATCCGCCCGGCTCGCCCTTCCGCTCGACCAGTCGCACGCCGGCCCGGCCGACCCAGCCGATCCGGCGCGCCGGAACGCCGGCCACGAGCGCGAAGTCCGGCACGTCCTTCGTCACCACGGCACCCGCCGCCACCAGGGCCCAGCGACCGACACGCACCGGCGCCACGCACACCGAACGGGCCCCCAGGGACGCTCCCTCGCCCACCACCACCGCCACCGGCTCCCAGTCGCCGCCGCGCTTGAGACGGCCCCGCGGGTCCACCGAACGGGGGAAGTAGTCGTTGGTCAGCACCGCCGCCGGGCCGACGAACGCGCCGTCACCGAGCACCGCGGGTTCGTAGACCAACGCGTAGTTCTGGAGCTTCACGTTGTCGCCGATCCGCACCCCCGGGCCGACATACGCTCCCCGCCCCACGATGCACCCGCTGCCCAGCCGGGCGTCCTCCCGGATCTGGGCCAGGTCCCAGACCGTCGTCCCGTCACCGATCGTGGCCGTCTCGTCGACCTGAGCGGTCGGCTGGATCCTGAAGTTCACCGGGCTGAACCCTTCTTCTCGTCGAGCAGAGCGGGAAAAGCCGCCCGCAGCGCCTCGCGCCAGGGACGGATCGGTTCGATCCCGGTCCGGCGCCAGCGGTCGTGCCCCAGGACGCTGTACGCGGGGCGGGGAGCGGGCCGTGCGAAGGCCGTGCTGGTGGTCGGCCGTACCCGGCCGGGATCCGCGCCGAGCAGCCGGAAGATCTCCCGGGCCAGGCCGAACCAAGTCGTCTCCCCGGCGCTGGTGCCGTGGTAGACCCCGCCGGGCGCGGAACCGGCCAGGGCGGCACGCCCCAGCCGTACGAGCCGGTCCGCGAGGTCCGCCGCCCACGTGGGCTGTCCGCGCTGGTCGTCGACCACGTCGACGGTGTCCCTGACCGACTCCAGCCTGATCATCGTGTCGACGAAGTTGCCGCCGCCGGCCCCGTACAACCAGGCAGAACGCACGACGTACCCCGTGTCCGGGAGCGCCGCCAGCACCGCCTGTTCCCCCGCCAGCTTGGTACGTCCGTAGGCGCTGCGCGGTGCCGTCGGGGCGTCCTCGGGATACGGGCCGGTGCCGTCGCCCGCGAACACGTAGTCCGTCGAGACCTGGATCAGCCTGGCGCCCGTCCTGGCGCACGCCTCGGCGAGGTGCCGGGGCCCGTCGCCGTTGACCCGCAGGGCGTCCGCCTCGTGCTCCTCGGCGTCGTCAACGGCCGTCCACGCGGCGCAGTTGAGCACGATCCGGGGCCGGTGCGCGCCGATCGCGTCGTGCACGGTGCCGGCGTCCGTGATGTCGAGACCGCCCCGGGCCAGGCCGACGGCCTCCTCGCCTTCCCCGCGCAGCCGCGCGAGGACATCCTGCCCGAGCATTCCGGCGGCGCCGGTGATCAGCCAAGTGGTGCTCATGGTCCCCTGTTCGTCGTCGAAAGGGTGTGGATACGGCACTAGAGCGCCGCTCGCTCCTTCAGCGGCTCCCACCAGGCGCGGTTCTCGCGGTACCAAGTGACCGTCTCCGCAAGGCCGGTGGCGAAATCCTTGCGGGGCTCGTAGCCGAGTTCGCCGCGGATCTTCGCGCAGTCCACGGAGTAACGGCGGTCGTGCCCCTTCCGGTCGGCGACATGCTCGACGCTGGTGTCCCAGTCCGCGCCGCAGGCCTCCAGCAGCAGTGCGGTCAGCTCCTTGTTGGTCAGCTCGGTGCCGCCGCCGATGTTGTAGACCTCACCGGCGCGCCCCTTGGTGCGCACCAGCTCGATGCCCTGGACGTGGTCGTCGATGTGCAGCCAGTCGCGGATGTTGCCGCCGTCGCCGTACAGCGGGACCTTCTTCCCGTCCAGCAGGTTCGTGATGAACAGCGGGATGACCTTCTCGGGGAAGTGATGGTGCCCGTAGTTGTTGGAGCAGCGGGTCACCCGCACGTCGAGGCCGTGGGTGCGGTGGTGGGCGAGGGCCATCAGGTCGCCTGCCGCCTTGGAGGCGGCGTACGGGGAGTTGGGGCGCAGCGGGTCCGTCTCCGGCCAGGAGCCGAAGTCGATGGAGCCGTACACCTCGTCGGTGGAGATGTGCACGAAGGTCTTCGCACCTCCGTGCCGCAGCGCCGCGTCCAGCAGGGTCTGCGTGCCCAGGACATTGGTCCGGACGAACTCGGCGGCGCCCAGGATCGAGCGGTCCACATGCGACTCGGCGGCGAAGTGGACCACCTGGTCGTGCGTCGCGAGGAGCTCGTCGGCCAGCGCGGCGTCACAGATGTCACCGTGGACGAAGGCGAATCCGGGGTGATCGCGCACCTCGTCGAGATTGGCCGGGTTGCCCGCGTAGGTGAGCCTGTCCAGCACCGTGACCGCCACATCACCCGGGCCGGCCGGACCGAGGAGTGTGCGGACGTAGTGCGAGCCGATGAAACCGGCACCGCCGGTCACCAGAATCCGGGTCGGGTGGGTCGGAGTGGGAAAGGCGGGAGCCGTCATGACGCAATCTGCACCTTGCTGTGGTCGCCGAGGACGAGACGGTGTGCGGCGGGCTTGCGGGGCGCGGGAGTCACCTCGACGTTGCGTCCGATGAGGGAGGCCTCCACCCGCCGGACCCCGCTCACCGAGGAGTCCCGCAGCACGATCGAGTACTCGATCTCGCTGTCGTCGATCCGGCAGTCCCCGGCTATCGAGGTGAAGGGGCCGACGTACGAGTCGGTGATCACGGTGTTCGCGCCGACGACCACCGGTCCCACGATCCGGCTGCCGGTGACCTTCGCCCCGGGTTCGATCCGCACCCGGCCGATGATCTCGCTGTCGTCGTCGACCGTGCCGTCGATCCGGCGCTCCAGGGTCTCCAGGACCGAGCGGTTGACCTCGAGCATGTCCGTGACGTTCCCGGTGTCCTTCCAGTACCCGGAGATGGTCGTGGACCGCACATCGCATCCCGCGTCGATCAGCCACTGGATCGCGTCGGTGATCTCCAACTCGCCGCGTCCGGACGGCTGGATGGAGCGCACGGCCTCATGGATCGCCGACGAGAACAGGTACACGCCGACCAGCGCCAGCTCGCTCTTGGGATGCCTCGGCTTCTCCTCCAGGCCGATCACCTGGCCCGCCGCGTCCAGTTCTGCCACCCCGAACGCGGTCGGGTCCGGCACCTTCGTCAACAGGATCTGCGCCTGCGGCCGTTCGGTGCGGAAGGCGTCCACCAGATCCGTGATGCCTCCGACGACGAAGTTGTCGCCGAGGTACATCACGAAGTCGTCGTCGCCCAGGAACTCACGGGCGATCAGCACCGCATGGGCCAGCCCCAGCGGCGCCGCCTGCGGGATGTAGGTGACGTCCAGTCCCCACGCGGAACCGTCCCCGACCGCATCCCGGATCTCCTCGGCGGTGTCCCCGACGATGATCCCCACCTGGGTGATGCCCGCCCCGGCGATCGCCTCCAGTCCGTAGAACAGCACCGGTTTGTTCGCGACCGGTACAAGTTGCTTCGCCGAAGTATGGGTTATGGGGCGCAATCGGGTACCTGAGCCACCAGACAACAAAAGTGCCTTCATGCATATCACCCTACTTACGCCGACTTGGTGACGGAGGGATTCCGGAAACCGGCGGGACCGCTCGCGCGGAGGAAGCCCCCGACGGCAAGGGGAACGCATGCGCAGAAGACGTGGCTCCCTCGGACGTGCCTGTACGGCTCTGACCACGAGCCTGCTGCTCTTGGCTCCTGGACGGGGGACTGGGGCCTACAGCCTGGATCTCCCGCTACCTGGAGCGCGCGGAGGCCGGCGAAGGAGCCGCCGCGGCCGGGGGATCGAGCTCCGCGGCCTCTCCGCCGGGAACGCCCCGCGGACGCAGGCCACCGACCAGGCCCAGGATCAGCACGGCGATGCCCAGCCACACCGACGGCCGCGGCGCGCCGCCGCCCGAGACGGCGCCGACGACCGCCGCGGCCAGCGGCGCGATGCCGGTGAGCAACCCCGCTCGCCCCGCTCCCACCGCGCGGACGGTCGAGTACCACAACACGAAGGCGACCGCCGTCACCATCAACGCCAGATAACCTGCGGCCGCCCACTGGGATCCGGACACCTCCCGTACGGCCGACGGCCCTTCCGTCGCCGTGCCGAGGACGGCCAGCAGCACACCGGCCAGCCACATCGCGTGCACGGACACCCCCCACGGCGAATGCCGCCGCAGGACCGGCACCGCGAGCAGCGTGAACGCGGCCTCGCAGCCCAGGGCCAGCGCCGCCCACGCCACCCCGACGGCATCGGTACGGCCCGTTCCCTCCACCAGTACCGCGCCCGCCATGACGACAGGCGCCGCCCACAGGACCTGCCGGCTCGGCCTGCGCCGCTCCAGCACCGGGCCCACCACCCCCAGAACCACCGGCACGCACGCGACCGCGACCGCGATCACCGCGGGCTCCGCATGGCCGACGCCCCGGACCACGGCCACGTTGAACAGCACCAGACCGGTGACCGCGATCCCGGCCAGCCACAACCACTCCCGGCCCCGCGGCCACACCAGCCGAGCACCGGCGATCCGGGCCATGACCAGCAGGATCACGGTCGCGGCCGCGTACCGGACCGCCTGGGTGGTGAACAGCGGGGCATCGACGAGCGTGCGCGAGACGCTCACGCTGCTGCCGACCAGCGCCATCCCGACCATGCCGGGGACGAGCTGGGCGAACGGAGCGGAAGGTGTGTCCATACCGCCCACGCTGCCCTCACCACGGACGTCATGGACAGGTCCACAAGGTCACCGGTGCAGGGGTCCAAAAGGGAGACGAGATCGCGCACGGTGTGCCCGCGTGAGCCCTGTACGCGCCCCCGCCCGGGCGAGAAGACTGCCCTGGCGAGGGCGGTTGGCCAGAACACCACTCACCGCCTTCGGTCAACTACGGAGGAAGGCAGGCCGGTCGCTGTGTTGTTGCGTCTCCCCACGTCGGTGTCCGAAGCGCAGGAGTACCTGGCCGAGGGGACCGTGCCGATCGGCGGGGCCACGCTCCTGTGGGCCACATGGCAGCGCGACGGATTCCCCGAACTGGCCATGTCCCTGCGGGAGTTGCCGGAGGCCAACGTCCTGGGACGGGAGACGGTGGGCGGAGCCGTGGTCCTGCACCGGGTGGACGACCGGGTGCCGGACGTGCTGCGCCTCGCGGCCGCCGCGGTGGGCACCGGGGCCGTGCGGCGGACGGCGACGGTCGGCGGCAACCTCGTCGGCAGCACACTGCGCTGTCTGCTGCCCGCGGCGATCGTCCTGGACGCCCGGGCGACGGTGCTGGAGACCGACGGCGTCCATGAGACGGACCTGGCCGAACTCGTGGCCAAGCGCCCCCTCCTGCTCAGCCTGCGCTGGCGTGCACCCATCGCCTGCGCGTATCGGAAACTGGCCGGCGAGGCAGGCGGACCGCCGCCCCTCGTCGTCGCCTCGGCGGTGCACGAGAACGGCGGCGATGGCGACGACGACGGCGACCGGCTGCGGGTCGCGGTGCGCGACGGTTATGACGTGCTCAGCGGCAGCACTCCGTGCGTCACGAACCCCGAGGAGGCCCTGCACGCGCTGCGCGCGACGGCCTTCGGAGACCTGCCGACCGCCGCGTGGGAGGTCGTACGCGCACAGGTCACCGGCTTGTTGGGTCGGGGGGACGTGGCTCAATATGGGTGATAACGGTGCACGGTGCACACGTAGGCGTAGGTGCCCGGGCCAGCCGGTGAGGAAGGCCAGGCCGCCTGCCAGGAGCAGCGTGGCGGGCAGGAGGCGTCCGGTGCGGGCGGGCCGGAGGGGGATGGTCAGGCAGCACCTGTGAACTCCGCGGCGAGCAGCAGGCCGAGGTGGCGCCCGTGCCGAGGCTCTCGGGGACGCACGGCCGGGTGCCGCCTGCCGCCGGTTCGATCACGGTGCCGGTGAAGGTGAGCGGTTCGCCGTCGAGCGCGTCGCCGCCCAGCGTGAGGTTGAGGGCGCACTCCTCGGGGTGCGGGGCGACGGTCAGGAGCGCCGCCCGTACGTCGGCGCGCCGGTGCAGGGTGGCCAACGGGCCGAACCGGTGGGTGAGTTCGGCGACGAAGCGGTCGCCGGTGGTCGCGTACGCGCCGGGCCGGCCGACTGCGACTCGGCCGGCCCGCCCCCGTCCAGCAGGTAGCGACAGGTGCCGAGGCGGAAGGCGTCGCCGAGCGCGCCAATGGCCCCGTACGCGCCCTGCAGCCCCGGCCCCACCGGACTCGCCGGTCTGTCGCCGCTCCTGACGCCACCACCGTGGGGGCTTCACCCGGGCGAGCGACGGCCACTTGACCCATGGCGCGAATAAGACCAACAATCGTTGGCGAAATAGCAGACGGCCACTCAGGAACGAGGGGCCGTATGACCGCGATGTCGCGGGGGCCCGGGAGGCCATCGCCCATGTGAAGTCCGCCAGCCGCAAGGCCCTTGGGGAACTGCGCGACACCGTCAGCCTGCTCAGGCAGCCCGGAGACCCCGTCGCCCCCACCGCGATCCCCGCGCCCGGCCTCGACGGACTCGACGAACTGCTCGCCTCGCTGCGCGCTTGCGGCCTGGACATCGACTGCCGGGTCCACGGCGGTGCCGTTCCGCTGGCGCCCGCGGCCGACCTCACCGCGTACCGCGTGATCCAGGAGTCGCTGACCAACGTTTACAAGCACTCCAGCCGGCGGCAGGCACGCCTGACACTGAGCTACGACCCCGACGAACTGCGCATCACCGTCGCCAACCTCTCGGGTGGCAGGACCGGGACCGACACGCACGGACCCGACAGCGGGCGCCCGCCGGCCGACCGGCACGGCATCGTCGGCATGCGCGAGAGGGTCCGCGCCCTCGGCGGCCGTTTCGCCGCGGGCCCGCGCCCGGACGGTACCTTCCAGGTGACGGCCGGCCTGCCCTGCCAGCCCCTCGGTCTCGCCCCGGAGCCCGCCCCGTGACCATCCGCGTAGCCATCGCCGACGACCAGCCCGTGGAGCGCACCGGTTTCAAGGCCCTGATCGAGCCGGCGCCCGACCTGGAGGTGGTGGGCGAGGCCGGTGAAGGGCGGGAGGCGGTACGGCTGGCCCAAGCCGCCCAGGCCGACCTGGTCCTGATGGACATCCGTATGCCCGTCCTGGACGGCCTCGCGGTGACCCGCCTGATCACCGGGGACGAGGACCTCGCCGGGGTGAAGGTGCTGATCCTGACCACCTTCGAGATCGACGAGTACGTCTTCGAGGCGCTTCGGTCCGGTCCCAGCGGCTTCCTGGCCAGGGGCGCCGACGCGGAGGAGCTGCTGCAGGCCATCCGCACAGTCAGCCGCGGCGACGCACTGCTGTCTCCCGCCGCGACCAGAACCCTCATCAGCCGCTTCCTCGCCACCCCGGCGGTGCCGGGTCCCCTGGACGGGGCGGCCCGCCGCGGGCTGGAGGCGCTCACCGACCGCGAACGGCAGATCACCGGGCTGGTGGCGACCGGGCTGTCCAACGACGAGATCGCCGCCCGGCTCGTGCTCAGCCCCGCAACGGTCAAGACCCACGTCAACCGCGCCATGGCCAAGGTCGGCGCCCGTGACCGTGCTCAACTCGTCGTCTTCGCCCACCGCAGCGGCCTGACCGAGTCGCCGTAGCGCCGGACGCCGGTGCAGGCCGCCCTCATGCTCCTCCGGTGCTCGCTCACTGGTTGTCGTACTCGTCGTGGCGGCGCCACCAGAAGCCGGTCTCGTTGCGGCCGAGGGGCGCGCGGTCGAGCCACTGGTACATGCCCCACAGGCCGTCGAGCCCGCGGGCGTACGCCGAGTAGGTGTGGTGGACGGCGCCGTCCTGCAGCGCGAACGCGCTCACGCCGGGGCCTTCCCGCCGGTAGGTCTCCCAGTCCGTGCCGACGATCGACTGGGTGAAGGCGTCGCGGGAGCTCTTCTCGGCGTCGGTCGCCGGGCGCAGGTCCTCCTCCCCGAAGTTGTACGCGACGAGTCCCGCTTCCCACTCCTCCTTGGTGTGCGCCACCCCGAAGTCGACGTTGAAGTCACTGCCGTGGGAGGACGCCCACGGGAAGGTCCAGCCCATCCGCTGCCGGTACGCGTGGAGCTTGGCGAGCGGGGCTCGCGAGATCGCCCAGAACATGACGTCGTGGTGGGCGAGATGGACCACGGAGCCGTTGAAGCCGTCGGCGATCGCCGAGCAGGAGGGGCATCCGGCGGTGTAGTCGGGCCCGAACATGAAGTGGTAGACGAGCAGTTGGGAACGTCCCCGGAACAGGTCGGCGAGCGACGCCGGTCCCTCGTCGGTCTCGAAGCGGTAGTCCTTGTCCACCCGGACCCAGGGCAGCTCCTGCCGTCGCCGGGCCAGTTCGTCACCGCGTCGGGTCAGCTCCTTCTCCGCCTCGAGCAGCTCCAGCCTCGCGGCGAGCCATTCCTCGCGTGTCCCCGTCTTGTGACCGGTCATTGCCTGTCTCCTTGGAATCGCTTCCTGTGCTGTCGTGCGTTGTCCCGCCTGTCCTGTCTCCTGTCGCTACGTCGTCGGTGGCGTGAGCCCCGGAACCAGCGAGGGCGCGACCACGCTCACGAGTCCGAGCCCGACGATCGTCAGCGCCGGCGGAACATCGATGGCGGTCTTCGCGGGCAGCAGCTTCTGGGCGGAGGCGAGGACGGCGACCAGCGACATCCACCACACGCTCATCACGCCCAGCGCGACCATCATCGCCATCAGCCCGATGCTCGAGCCGGCGCAGTAGAGTCCGAACCTCAGCCCGGAACCGGGAACCTCGTGGCAGCGTCGCCGGAAGTACCGCTTGACCGGCGTGAGCTCGTAGACGCCCGCAGTGATCACCACTGCGCCGGCGGCCGCCGGGCCGTGCGGACGGTCCAGCGTGTACGCCACGACACCTGCCAGTGCCCAGATGGTGAGGTAGGCCCCGGCGAACAGCGGGGCGCCGCGCAGTCCGCCGACCACGCGGACATGCCTCGCGAGAGCCGGGGCCGCGCCGGGCAGCATCATCGCCGCCACCATCGTCATCCAGGTCGCGGCAAAGGACCCGAACGACCCGGGCCTGGACGCGACGCCCATGTCCATGCCCTGCATCCGCCGGACCGCCGCCACCCAGCACACCGCGGCGAGCCCGAGCGTCACCCCCAGCACCATGGAAGGCGCGGCCGGGCGCCGGATTTCCAGCTTCACCGTCGGTTCTCCCTCCGGTGTGTCAGGCGGCGATCCCCGTCACGAGGATCCGCGCGCCTGCTCATCGAGGTGATCTTTCAGTGCACCGAGCGGGCTGTCCCAGTCGCGAGCCAGCGCGGCCAGGAACTGCTGCGCCACCTGCATCGGCGCGGACCGCAGCCGGTATCGCACCCGGCGCCGCTCACCCGGTTCGGCCCTCACCAGACCGGCTTCCGCCAGCAGGGCCAGGTGTTTGGCGATCGCCTGCCGAGTGATCGGCAACCGGCCGGCCAGGTCCGTGGCCGTGGCCGGCCCCCCCGAGGCCAGCGCGGCCAGGATGGCACGCCGGCTCGGGTCGGCCAGAGCGGCGAAGACCTGTTCGGCGATCGCCTCGATGTCAGGCTGCGGCATCGAGGTAGTCGACCAGTTCGCCCAGTTCGCGCGCCCAACCCTCGGTGTGGCCGTCGTACTCCTTGCGGTAGGTCTCGTCCGGGAGCTGGGCGAAGCCGGTCTCGACCACCGTCAGCCGGGTGCCGGTGCCGACCGGTTCGAGCGTGAACTCGACGTAGGTGCGGCGCGGATCGTCCTCGGGCAGTTCGGCCATGCGCCAGGTGAAACCGAACACCGTCGGCTCCTCCACCCGTTCCACCCGCATGTCGGCGGAGTGGCCACCCTCCCATTTCATCCAGGCCGCGCCGCCCGGGCGCAGATCGATCCCGGCCTCGTTGCCGAACCAGGCGCTCAGTCCCTCGGCCGTGGTGAGTGCCGCCCACACCTTGGCCGGCGGGTGCGCGATCTCGACGGTCCGCTCGATTCGATCGGGGAATGCCATGTCTGCCTCCACGTATATAGCAACCATCTGGTTGCCACCATATGGCAACCGATTGGTTGCGTCAACTGCATCGGCGCGAGTCCTGCAGGTGCTTTGACTTGCTGTGATCGACCCTGTCGCATCCGGGCGCTAACACGGCCCGACCCTTCCTGATGCAGCGACACGCCGTGTCCTGAGAGGTGAGCAGGCATCAGGAGATCAACCAAAAGGGCTAATGCCACATCAACCCGCTTTTCGCTCCAGCGACTTGACACCGCTTAACGCCCGGGGAGAGGTGGCGCGTGGCGCCAGAAATACCCCGATCGGCGCCTGGAACCGGTCATTCGATATGACCGGTATGACTGTTATAGGTACTTTTTGATCACGGCCGGCTGACGGGCCGGTATCTCTGAGACAGCAGACAGGAGAAGCGATATGAAGGTCCCCCGTTCCACCGTGGTCACCGCTGGTGTCGCGGCCGCCGCTGCTCTGGCCGCCACCGGCATCACCTACGCGTCGGCGGCCTCCGCCCCGGCGCCGGAGTCGGCTCCGGCCGCTGCCGCCGCGGCGCCTCTCGGCGGCGAGGCTGGGCAGGGCAAGGGCAACGAGGGCCGCGAGGGCCGCGAGGGCGGCCGCGGAGGCTGGGATTGGGGTCGGATCCAGATCAACGAGCGATCCTACTCCGCACGCCCCGGCGACTGCATCACCGTGATCAGCGGCCTGGGCGCGAAGACCCTGAACATCCGCAACGACAGCCACAAGGTGGTCGAGGTCTTCCGCGGGGCGGTCTGCGACAACGGCGCCCCCGTCGCCATCGTGGGCCCCCACAGCCAGAGCGACGGCGTCCGCGTCCACCGTACCGACGACATCCACGTCAAGGACGGCGTGGTCGGCAGCTTCCGCGTGGTCGGCCACGACGGCTGGGGCTGGGGCCGCAACGGAGAGGAAGGCGGAAGGTAGTCCCGAGCCCGCTGCATGACATGGAGCCCCGGCCTGCCGGAATCGGGCCGGGGCCCCAGCACTGACCATTGTCCGACAACACGGGCACCGGTCGCACCCTGCCGGAGCCGGACACCGGGCGCTGCTCGCCCACTGTCCGGGCGGCCTTCCTTTCGTTCACCGGCCGAACCGCCCGGTGATTCCCCGCCGAGCGCCTCCCGTCGGTACCTGTGCCGACGCCGTGCCCGCCGGCTTCCTTCCCGGAGTTTCCCTCCGCCGAACGGGTGAGCGAGGCACGAGACGAAGGCCACCGTACGCATGGTCGTGGCCCTGGACGCCGTCCTCGCCCCGACTGCCCGCAGCGGCACGGAAGCGCGATCACCCGGAGAAGACCGCGCCCATCGACCTCGCGATTCCCGCACGGCCCGGCAATCGCCGGGATCGGCCCATGGCCGGACGGCAGTCCTAGGTGTGCTGTCCCGGGCCATAGAGAACCGCGATGTCTTCGGAGGAGCTCCACCGGCTGTAGGTCGGATCTTGTGGCCAGCCGTCGGGCGAGTCCTGCCATTCCTCCTGTCGCCCGTATGGCAACACGTCGATCAGCGCGAAGGTGTGACTGAGCTGCTCGACGCCACGACCGTTGGTGTGCCAGGTCCGGTAGACGGTGTCGCCGTCACGCAGGAACACGTTGACCGCGAATCCCCCGCCGGGCGGTGCGCCGACGTCGCTGCCGAACGGGCTGTTCGCCGTGGAGTACCAGGGCATCCGGTTTCCGACTCGCTGCCGGTAGGCGAGTGCTTCGTCGATCGGCCCCTGGGTGACGATGACGAACCGGGCGTCATAGGCGTCCAGGAACTCCAGGCGGGTGAACTGCGACGTGAAGCCGGTGCAGCCCGGGCACTGCCACTGCTTGCCGGGGAACCACATGTGGTTGTAGACGATCAGCTGCCTCCTGCCTTCGAAGACATCCACCAGCCGGACCGGTCCCTTCTCGCCCTCAAGGGTGTACTCCGGCATGCGGACCATGGGCAGGCGGCGACGCTGGGCGGCGATCGCGTCCAGTTCTCGGGTCGCGTCCTTCTCCCGGACGCGCAGGGCATCCAGCTCTCGTTGCCAGGTTTCGGCGTCGACGACGGGCGGTAGTGCGTTGATGCTCATGGTCCCTTCCCTCACTGTCGGGTGCGCGGCTTGCGGTGTTCAGGTGTGGACCCCGACCGGCCGCCGAATTCATCGGTCACGGCCGGCTCCCGCAGCACGGTGGGGATAGGGCCCTCCCGGCATTGCCACCATGAGCGCGCCCCGGCCACCTCACGTGGGGCCGGGGATCGGACGCACGCCGGCAGGTGCCTGGCATGTACATGCTTTCCCCTGTGAGGTGCAACCATTGAGGGCGGTGCACCCAAAACGGCACAACGGCGGTTCGCCGGGCCATCAGCTGCCGGAAGGAACGGGCGAGGATGAGCGAGCAGAGAGACCCCACGGTCCCCGCCGGTATGAAGGCCGGCGCCTTCGTACCGGACGGTGCCGCACTGCACCGCCGCTACCGGCGGGTGCTACGGCAGCTCGGTCTGTGCGTGCTCGTGCTCGTGCCGTGGACCGTGTACCTGGCGGTGTCGCTGCCGGATCGCTTTGAGGCTCGGTACTGGCCCATGGTGTGGGTGGGCTTCGACGTGATGCTGCTGGTGTCGTTGGCCGGCGCGGGAGCGGCGGTGTGGCTGAGACGGCAGGCGATGGTCCCGCTGTCGTACGTGGCGGCCACACTCCTGATCTGCGATGCCTGGTTCGACGTCTCCTTGGACTGGGGTAGAGCGGATGTGTGGGCGAGTGCCGGCACGGCCGTACTGGTCGAGCTGCCCCTCGCCGTCCTGCTCATAGTGCGGGCGCGACGGGTGCTGAAGGTGTCGGCTCGGCTGGCCTGGCAGCGGCTCGGCCTGCCGGGAGAACCCCCAGCGCTGCACAGAATGCCGCTGTTCGTCGACTTCGACTTCGCATCGGCACCCGGCGACAGGACTGCCTCGGCAGAGACCGACGGCACCTGAGCTGCTCGGGTGGACGCACGCAGGCGCAGCCGATGACTTTCCGCCGTCCCGGGAGTCGTACACGCTGGACAACCCCTACCGGAAGGCCACCGATGAACGCGCTGTACGACACCCTGCACCGGTACGTCGACGACGGGAGGGTGCCCGGCGCCGTCGGCCTGATCGCCCGTGGCGACGACGTCGAGGTGGTGACCGCCGGCTCGGTGGACACCGGCGGCACCGCCCCGATGGCCAGGGACACGATCTTCCGTATCGCGTCCATCACCAAGCCCATCGCAGCGGCGGCAGTCCTGATGCTGGTGGACGAGGGGCGACTCGCCCTGGACACTCCCGTCGAGGAGTGGCTGCCGGAACTGGCCAAGCCGAGCGTGGTGCGCACCCCCGACGCCCCGGTCGCGGACGTCGTCCCGGCGGACCGCCCGATCACGGTCGAGGACCTGCTCAGCTCCCGCACCGGCTGGGGCTTCCCCGCCGACTTCTCCCTCCCCGCGGTGCAGTCCCTGTTCACCGTGCAGAAGGACGGCCGCGCCCTGCAGGACTGGCCGGACCCGGACACCTGGGTGGGCCTCCTCGCGCAGGTACCGATGCTGCACCAGCCGGGAGACGCCTGGCTGTACGGCACCTCCTCCGACCTCCAGGGAATCCTCGTCGCCCGGGCGTCGGGCCGCACGCTGCCCGACTTCCTCGCGGAACGGGTCTTCGAGCCGCTGGGCATGAAGGACACGGCCTTCGAGGTCCCCGAGTCGAAGCGCCACCGCTTCACCTCCTCCTACGGCCCGACCCCCGACGGAACCCTGGAACTGACGGACACCCCCGACGGTCAGTGGAGCCGCCTGCCGCGCTTCCACTCGGGCGGCGGGGGCCTCGTCTCCACGGCCGACGACTGGCTGGCCTTCGCCCGCATGCTCCTGAACGGAGGCGAGGGCAACGGCCACCGCCTCCTCACCGCCACCTCGGTCAGCCGCATGACCACCAACCACCTCACGGCCGAACAGCGTGCGGTCGCCACCCTCTTCCTGGAGGGCCAGGGCTGGGGCTACGGCGGCCAGGTCGACGTCACCCAGGCCGACCCGTGGAACGTCCCCGGCCGTTACGGCTGGGTGGGCGGCACGGGGACGACGGCCCACGTCATTCCGTCCACCGCAACGGTGGCGATCCTCCTCACCCAGGTGGCGATGACGAACCCCACCCCCACGCCGCTGATGCGGGACTTCTGGACGAGCGTGGCGCGCGGCTGAAGGAGCGATCTCCCTGCCGACGCGCGCCCTGCGCCGGAGGTGCTCCGTGCTCAGGGCGTGCGTGTGATCCCCGCCGGAAACCTGCAGTCGCCACCGCAGGCCGGAGCCGACCCCGTTGTTCTCCCAGCCCTGCGGTCGCCTTCAGGCGCACCGACCGAAACTCACTCCCGAAGAACTGTTATCCGGGGCGCGTCGAGTGATCTCCCAGGCATCGGACACAATCGTTCGGCCTCGATGACGGGAAGCATGGGTATGAGCACGCACGACGCGGTGGAGACAGCGATACTGGTCACGGCCGCCCGCGAGGGCGACACGCAAGCTCAGGACGCGCTGGTCAACGCCTACCTCCCGCTGGTCTACAACATTGTGGGCCGGGCCCTGAACGGCTCGGTGGACGTCGACGACGTGGTGCAGGAGACCATGTTGCGCGCCCTGGACGGGCTGGGCGAACTGCGTACTCCTGAGCGCTTTCGCTCCTGGCTGGTCGCGATCGCGATGAACCAGGTCCGGGCGCACTGGCACACCCGGCAATCCGCCCCGGGCACGATGGAGGAAGCCGAGGATCTGGCCGACCCGGGTGCTGACTTCGTCGATCTGACGGTGGTCCAGCTCCAGCTCTCCGGACAGCGCCAGGAGACAGCGCAGGCGACGCGCTGGCTGGAGCCCGACGACCGGGGACTGCTGTCACTGTGGTGGCTGGAGTGTGCCGGCGAACTCACCCGGGCCGAGGTGGCCGCGGCTCTCGACCTGTCGCCCCAGCACACAGCGGTCCGGGTACAGCGGATGAAGGCGCAGCTCGAGGCGGCCCGCGTGGTCGTACGAGCACTCGACGCACGGCCACGGTGCGAGGAACTCCGCATCGTGCTGGCTTCCTGGGACGGCAGGCCCTCGGCCCTGTGGCGTAAACGAATAGCCCGGCACGCGCGCGGCTGCAGCCGCTGCAGCGGACTGTGGAGCGGTCTGATGCCCGCGGAAGGACTGCTGGCCGGACTGGCGCTGGTCGCGGCCTCACCCGCGCTGCCGGCCAGGATCTCAGCCTCCGCCGGGAGTGCTGTCCCGGCGGGGTCTGCCACACCGCTGGGCGTGGGCAACGGACACACCGGACCGGGCACGGGCACCGCGCGAGACGGCATACGGGGCGGCACCGGCTCGCGCAGCCAGTCCCGTCGGCGTCGGCGCATGCGGCGCCGGGCCGTCGGCGGGGCCGTCGTTGCGGCCTGTGTCGCCGGAGGTGGTCTGTGGTACCTCGGTACGGATTCCGGAACCGGCTCGGAGAACGCGAGCCTGGAGCGAAGAGCGGCCGCCCCCGTCCTGGACCACGCCACGCCCAGTGCAAGCGGTGTGTCGCCGTCGCCCTCCCCGTCCCCGTCACCGTCGAAGCCGAAGAAGCCGCGGGCCGCGAAGGCAGGGAACCGCGGCAGGAAGAGCGCACCCACCGGCCGGCAGACCGCCCCGCCGGCTGCGGCCCCGGCGAGCACAGCGCCGTCTTCCCCGGACCCGACCGACACCGTGGGCCAGGTGGTTGCACTGGTGAACAAGCAGCGGGCAGGCGTCGGTTGCGGCCCCCTCACCGAGGACCCGCAACTGCAGAAAGCGGCCCAGGGCCACTCCGACGACATGGCCGCTCGCCACTTCTTCGACCACACCAACCCGGACGGCGCAGACCCCGGACAGCGCATCACGGCCGCCGGCTATCGCTGGTCCACCTACGGCGAGAACATCGCCCAAGGCCAGCAGACCGCCGCAGCTGTCATGGATTCGTGGATGAACAGTCCCGGTCACCGGGCGAACATCCTCAACTGCTCGTTCAAGGACATCGGTGTGGGTGTGCACAAGGGCGCGGGCGGCCCGTGGTGGACACAGGACTTCGGCGCCAGACTGTGAGCATCCCCGAGTACGGTCCGCCACGAGGACGTGGGCGAGGCCGTTCCCGTCGGGCTGTCCGGCGATCCGGTCACAGGCCAGGGTGAGTACGCCTCCGGTGCCGCAGGGGGTCACCAGCCGTAGCTGATGGGTTCGATCATGGCGGGGGAATGGGAACATCCGCCGTGAGCGGGGCGGCTGCCTCAGCGATTCGGTTGCGCGGCGCTGATGTCGGCCAGGGCCGAGCGTGGCTCCTTCTCGATGGCCAGGTCGCCGAGGCTGAGGGCGCCGACGAGGTGGCCGTCGTCGACGACCGGCAGCCGCCGCAGGGCGTGCTCGCGCATCAGCCGCACCGCTTCGTCCACCGCATCCTGGGACGAGCAGGTGATCAGGTCGGTGCTGCACACGTCCCCGACGGTGGTGGCGTCGGGATCGCGGTGCTCGGCGATGGCTCGGATCACCAGGTCGCGGTCGGTCACCAGGCCGCGGACATGGTCGGCGTCCCCGACGATGATGTCGCCGACGTCCCGCTCCCGCATGAGCCGTGCCACCTCGGTGAGCGGTGTCCGCTCGGGCACCGTCACCGGCTCCGACGTCATGATCTCCCGCACTTTCTGAGCCATGGGACCACCTCCGCCTGGCTTCCGGGACGGGCACCGGCCTGTGCCCGTGACGGCGGCCGAGTACCCGACCGCCACCTCTGCCATGCTCGCCACGAGGAGGGGGTGTGAGCCGCACGGCGTCGGCGTCACCACGGCACCGGGCCGCGGTCATTGTGGAACTCGCCGGTGGGACCGTCGCCGTCGAGGTTCGCGAACTCGACGACGACCGCGGCGCCTTCGCCGACGGTCCGGGTGCCCTGTCCCCGGTTCATGTCGGTCGCGACATAGCCGGGTGCCACCGCGTTGATCTTGATGTGCGCGAGCTCCGGATCCGCTGCGAACGCGCGCGCGTACTGGAGTGTGAGCATGTTCGGGGCTGCCTTGGAGACCGAGTAGGCGATGCGGTGGGCGGCGTCGCCGCCGAAGTCCGTGCCCGCCGCGGTGAGCGACAGCGATGCCGTGGTGCTGGAGACGTTGACGATCCGCGGGTGCGCGGAGTCGCGCAGGAGCGGCAGCATCTCGTGCACCATGGTCGCCGCTCCGAGCAGGTTGACCTCACAGACGGAGCGGATCTCGGCGGCGGTCAACCGGGTGGCGGACGCCTCCACGATCACTCCGGCGTTGTTGACCAGCACGTCCAGGCGCCCGTACGTCCTGCCGATGTCGGCGGCCACCGAGCGGACATTCTCCGGGTCGGTCACGTCCAGCTGCACCCCCAGGGCCGACAGCCCTCGGCCCGTGAGCTGCCGGGCCGTGGCTTCACCGGCTTCGGCGCTGCGGCTGCCGACCAGCACATGCATGCCCAGGGCGGCGAGCCGGGAGGCGGTCTCGCGGCCGAGGCCACGGTTGCCGCCGGTGATCAGGGCGATCCGGTGGGACGAGACAGGAGCCATGTTCGCTACCTTCCCTGTTTCCGGCGGGTTGTCCTCTCCGGCCGAGGACAGGCAGAGCGGCGGACCCCGGTGGTGCACGGGTTCCCGAGAGGCCGAGCGCCGCACTCCGCTCGGACCGGGGCGGCCTCTCGCGGAGCCGATGTGTGCAGGATCGTTCTCCATGGGTACGCGGCCGCTCGATCGGCATCAAGGAGTCGGCACGGGCAGTCGGCTGCGACGAGTCGGCTGCGAGGAGGAGCGGGCATGGCCGGGCTGCTGGACACGGACCGGTCCGGGCCGCGGCGGCTGCGGCAGTTGCTGCGCGGGCCGCGGCCGGTGGTCGCGCCGGGGGCAGACGACGCGATGAGCGCGCTCCTCGTCGAGCGGGCGGGCTTTCCCGCCGTCTACATGACCGGGTTCGGGGCCACCGCCTCCCTGCTGGGCCGCCCCGACATCGGCCTGCTCACCATGAGCGAGATGACGGACGCCGCCCGTCGCATCGTCTCGGCCGTCGGCGTCCCGGTGATCGCCGACGCCGACAACGGCTACGGCAACGCGATCAATGTCATCCGCACCGTCCGCGAGTACGAGGCCGCGGGCGTCGCCGCGATCCACCTGGAGGACCAGCCCGCCCCCAAGCGCTGCGGTCATATGGAGGGCAAGGAGGTCATCCCGGCGGGCACCATGGCCGGCAAGATCGAGGCCGCCGTCCAGGCGCGCGACGACCCCGACTTCCTGATCATCGCGCGCACCGACGCCCGCGCGGTCGAGGGCTTCGACGCCGCCGTGGAACGCGGCCGCCGTTACCGCGACGCCGGCGCCGACATGCTGTTCATCGAGGCGCTGACCAGCGACACCGAGATCGAGGCGGCCGCGGCGGCCTTCCCGGACACCCCGCTGCTGTTCAACTGGGCCGAGGGCGGCAAGACCCCGCCCACCGGCCTGGCCCGCCTCACCGAGCTCGGCCACCGCCTGGTGATCTGCCCCCTCTCCACCCTCCTCGCCGCCACCGCCGCCGTGCGGGACGTACTCGCCGAGCTCGCCGGTGCGGGCACTCCCGTCGACGCCGTACGGCATCTGCCCGCCCTGGACGACTTCTTCGCGACCGTGGGCCTGCCGGACGCACTCGACCTGGGAAAGCGCTACGACCATGGCTGACAACCTCGCCCGGAAGCTGATCGCCGCCCACCTCGAGGACGGCGAGCTGCGGCCCGGCACCGAGATCGCCCTGTCCATCGACCAGATCCTCCTGCACGACGCCAACGGCCCTTTGTGCCCACTGCAGTTGGAGGCCATGGGCCTGGACGACGTGCGGGCCGGGAGCGCCGTCGCCTATGTCGACCACCTCATGCTGGAGGGCGACAGCCGCAACGCCGACGACCGGCTGCTCCTGGAGAGCGCGGCCCGCCGCTTCGGCATGTGGTACTCCCTGGCCGGCAACGGCATCAGCCACGCCGTCCACCAGCAGCGCTTCGGCCGCCCGGGCCTGTCCCTGCTCGGCACCGACTCGCACACGCCGGCGGCCGGTGCGCTGGGCATGCTCGCGGTCGGCGCGGGTGGCCTGGAGATCTCGATGGCGCTGGCCGGACAGCCGTACGCGATCGCCATGCCGGAGATCTGGGGTATCCGCCTGACCGGCACCCTCCCCGACTGGGGCAGCGCCAAGGACGTCGTCCTGGAACTGCTGCGCCGCTACGGCGTCGACGGCGGCGCCGGCCGCATCGTGGAGTACCACGGCCCCGGCCTCGCCGAGTTGACGCCGATGGACCGGCACGTCATCGCCAACATGGGGACCGAACTGGGCGCCGTCACCACGGTCTTCCCCTCCGACGAGCAGACCCGCCGCTATCTGGCCGCGCAGGGCCGCGAGCAGGACTGGCGACCGCTCGCGGCCGAGGAGGGGGCGTCGTACGACATCGCGGACGAGCTCGACCTGTCGGCGCTGGAGCCCCTGATCGCCCTGCCCACCAGCCCCGGCAACGTCGTCCCGGTCGCCGAGGCGGCAGGCGCGGAGATCCACCAGTGCTACCTCGGCTCCTCCGCCAATCCCGGCTACCGCGACCTCGCCGTGGCCGCTGACATCGTCAAGGGCCGGCAGGTCGCCGACGGCGTATCCCTCGACATCAACCCGGCCTCCCGGCAGGCACTGGCCCAGCTCATCGGTGACGGCAGCCTGACCGCCCTGGTGGAGGCCGGGGCCCGCCTCCATCCGCCCGGCTGCAACGGCTGCATCGGCATGGGCCAGGCCCCCGCGACCGGCCGCCGCAGCCTGCGCACCGTGCCGCGCAACTTCCCCGGCCGCTCCGGCGGCGGCGAGGACCAGGTGTACCTGTGCAGCCCCGAGACGGCCGCCGCCTCCGCCCTCACCGGTGTGATCACCGACCCGCGCACCCTCGACATGCCCTGCCCCCGGATCACCGAGCCCGCCGCCCCCGCCGTCTACGACGGCCTGCTGCACAGTCCGCCGGACGGCGAGCCGGTCGCCCTCGTCAAGGGCCCCCGCCCACACTCCGCTGCCGGACTTCGAGCCCATCGAGGACGACCTGGACCTGCCCGTCCTCATCACGGCCGGCGACGACGTCTCCATCGACGAGATCATGCCCGCCGGCGCCGAGGCCCTGTCCCTGTGGAGCAGCCTCGACGGCATGAGCGCGCACACGTTCCGCCCCCTGGACGACACCTATCCCGACCGGGCCCGCGACACCGGCCCCCACGCGGTGGTTGGCGGCCGCAACTACGGCCAGGGCTCCAGCCGCGAACAGGCCGCCCTGGCCGCCCGCCACCTCGGCCTGCGCCTGCTCCTGGCCCAGTCCATCGCCCGCATCCACCGCGCCAACCTCGTCAACTACGGCGTCCTGCCCCTGACCTTCGCCGACCCCGCCGACCACGACCGCGTCCACCAGGACTCCGTACTGCACCTGTCAGGCCTGTACGAGTCGCTGCGCGACGGCTCCGCCGAGGTCACCGTGGAATGCGACGGCGACTCCTTCACCGCCCGCCACGACCTGTCGCCGCGCCAGGTGGACGTGCTGATGGCCGGGGGCGCGATTCCCTGGATGCGACGCCGGCTGAGCGGCGGCGACTGACCTCCGGCGCCCGGGCTGCGCCAGGCACATCCGATGGGGTGCTCACATCGGTGTTCAACGCCGAGGACGAGGACTGCAGCCCATGCTCAGTAACGCAGTGCCGTGCCAACGACCGTGTGCACTTCGCCGTTCAGCTTGCGGTTGCTGCGGGCCGTGCCCTCGCCCGAGGCACCGGCCGCCACGTCCTTGAGCGTCACCACGACGACGTCCAGCAGATTGCCGCTCTTGTCGGTGAAGTTGACCTGGACGGCGAAGGACTTGGCCGAGCCGGCTGTGTTCTTGGCGGTCACCTTGGCCGTGGCGCGGCCGTCGCTGCCGATAGTGACAGCACCGAGTGTCACCTCGTTCTTGGCGTTCACCCCGCCCTTGGCCTCTTCGAGCTTGTGCCTGGCCTCCGCCGAGGCCGAGGCCAGCGCGTCGGCTCCCCGGGAGGCAAGGGAGGCGGCGGCGGAGGAGGCTGCCGAAGCCGCCTTGCCGGCGCCGCCGGACGGGTTCCCGGAGTGGTTGGAGCACCCGGTCACCGCGACCGCGACCGTCACCACGGCCAGCGCTGCGACCGCCGCGCCCCCTTTCCCGTGCCCATTCATAGCGCGGCTCCCGTGCCCTCGGAACGATCTGTTCCTCTCAGTGAAGAGTGCATGGCGGTGGCTCGCACATCGAGTGAGTGGCACGGGTGTCACAGGACCCCGAACGGTCCAGGGAACCTCCTCGAGCCCGGGGACGCGCCCGCCTGGCGCGCGTTTCGGACAACGCCGGCGTTCTTCCAGCCGGTTCCCGAGGCGCTCGGCGCGTACGGCGTCAGCCGTGTCGGTTCACGAGCCGCAGGACGTCGGTCAGGCCGCGCTCTGCGGTGCGGTGCTCCGCCGGCAGGATGAGGGTGCGCAGGCCGCAGGCGGTCGCGCCGCCGTCGCGGCCCGGGTTGTCGCCGACCATGAGGGTGGCGCGGGGAGCGGTGCCGAGGTCGGCGCAGGCCTTGAGGAAGAGCTGCGGGTCGGGCTTTTCGCGGCCCTGCTCGTAGGAGATGACGCAGCTGTCGATCAGGGCGTCCAGGCCGTGGTGGGCGAGGTGGGTGCGCAGGTCCCCGGCGAAGTCGCTGACGATGGCGATGGGCAGCCCGCGTGCGCGCAGGGCATGCAGGACCGGTCCGGTGTCGGGATAGGGGACCCAGGCGTCCGGTGCGGTGAGTTCGCGGTAGGCCGCCTCCTCCACGCCGCGCAGGAACTCCACCCGCTCCCACCATCCCCACATGGCCCGGCGGTGCAGTTCCGAGGACAGGTCCCGGCCTTCCTGGAGGGCGACGACGTACGGCAGCCGGAAGGCGGCGCGCAACTGGCCGGCGATCTCGGCCACCGCACTCGGCTCGTCCAGCATGGCAAGACGACCGGAGGCGGCGCCGATCCGGCGCAGCCATGTCTCCAGATCGATCATCTGGAAGAGGTGTTGCTGAAGTCGAACAGCGCACCCTGAACCGTGGGGACGGGCGCGGCCGTCTCGGCCTCGCTCGGGCGGTAGAGGCTGGGTGTCTCGAACAGGGTGTGTATCACGGGGAGGGTTCTTCGGGTTCGATCGTCTCGACGGGGACTCCGAGGCCGCGTATGGCCGCGAGTTCCGCCTCGGGGGTGCCGGTGTCGGTGATGACGGCGTGATAGTCGGCCACGGTGCCGTACGCGTATGTGGCGGTCTTGCCGAACTTCGAGTGGTCCGCCAGAAGCAGCGCCTGGTCGGCGGAGGCGAGCATGGCCAGCTTCACCTCGACGTAGTCGCTCAACGGGTGGAAGAGGCGGCCTTCGAGGACGGCGGTGGCCGACATCAGAGCCAGGTCGGCCCGGATCGCGGACAGGGTACGGGTGACGGCGGGCCCGGTGCAGGAGTTGAAGTCGCTGCGGTAGTCGCCACCCAGGAGGGTGACCTTCACGCCGGGGGCGGGCTCGAGACGCTGGGCGAGGCCGACCGAGTTGGTGACGACGTGGAGCTGGTCCAGCCGGGCCAGTGCGGGAGCCAGCGGGAAGAGAGTGGTCGAGTCGTCCATGAGCAGGGTGCTGCCCGGTCGGATCCGGCCGGCGACGGCCGCGCACAGCGCGATCTTGGCCGCCAGGGCGCTGTTCTCCCGGAAGCGGGTGGCCGTCTCCATGGTGAGGGCGGGGAAGGCGACGGCCCGGCCCCGCTCCTTGTGCAGCAGATGCCGCCCGGCCAGGTCGTCCAGGTCCCGGTGCATCGTCATCAGGCTGACGCCGAAGTGCCCGGCAAGGTCGTCGATCCGGGTCTCGCCGTGCTCGGCGACGTACTGCAGCACGGCCTGGCGCCGCTCCTCGACAGCCGCCTGTGACAGTCGCGTACGGGCGGTCACAGCGTCCCTCCTTCCCGTTCGCTTCCGGTCTCGCAGTTTCCCACACGGGCAGGTGGCGGCCTGTTACGGACCCTCCACCGTGACCAGCACCTTGACCTGCTCAGGGTCGGCGGACGCGGCGAAGGCCTTGGCGGCATCCGCCAGCGGATAGGTGGCGGTGACGAGCTCGGTGGTGTCCACGGCGCCCGAGGCGATCAGGGACATCGCGGTGCGGTAGTCCTCGCCGGTGTACATCAGGGTGCCTTCGACGCGGATCTCCCGGTCCTGGATCAGGTCCAGCCGGACCGGGGTCGTGCCGGGGGTGCCCACGCCCACCACGACGATCTGGCCGCCCTTGGTCACCAGGTCGGTGGCCTGGGCCATGGACCGCGCGCGGGAGACGCAGTCGAAGACGACGTCGACCGGGCCGCCGAGCGCCGCGTGGACCTGTCCGACGAGGTCGGGGGAGTCGGCGGGCAGGGCCGCGTCGGCGCCGAGGCGCAGCGCCCTCGCCCGCTTGCCGTCGAGGAGGTCGGTGACGGCGATCCGGGCGGCGCCGGCGTGCCGGGCGGCGAGGAGGGTGAGCAGGCCGATGGGGCCGGCGCCGAGCACGGCGACCGTGCGGCCGGTGAGGTCACCGGCCTTCGCCACGGCGTGCACCGGGGTGGCCAGGGGTTCGATGAGCGCGGCCTCGATGTCGGTCATGCCGTCGGGGACGCGGTGCACGCGGTCGGCCGGGATGGTGAACTGGTCGGTCATGGCGCCGGGCGTCTGGCAGCCGAAGACCTTCAGCTCCTGGCAGATGTTGTAGCGGCCCGAGCGGCACTGGGGGCACCGGCCGCAGCAGAGGTTGGGCTCGATGACCACCCGGTCACCGGGCGTGAAGCCCCCGGCCCCCTGCCCCGCCTGGGCGACGACGCCCACCGCCTCATGACCGGCGCGGTAGGGCAGGTCGATGAAGGGATGGTGACCGGCCGCAGCGTGTGTGTCGGAGCCGCACACGCCGACGACCGCAGTGCGCACCAGGAGTTCGTCGTCCCCGGGTACGGGGGCGGGTACCTGCTCGATGGTGATGTCGTGGAGGGAACGGACGAGGACGCGACGGATCTGGTGGTTGTGCCGGGGCATGGTGACGGGGTTCCGTTCGGGTCGGGCGTTCACGCGGTGGTGAGGCCGGGGCGGATCTGGATCTTGCGGCCGGTGCCCGCCTGGAAGCGGGCGATCGTACGGCCATGCCGTGGCCGCTGGAGTTCGTCGGAGGACATGGCGCCGGCCGGGTAAGCCGACTGCCGTGCCGTTGCGGCGGCACTCACTTGACGGCTCCCAGGGACAGGCCGCGCACGAGCTTGTCCTGCGCGGCGAAACCGGCGATCAGGACGGGGAGTGACACCAGGGTGGCCGCGGCGCAGAGCCGGGCCAGGAACAAGCCCTCGTTGGTGATGAAGCAGATCAGCGAGGTGGCGGCGAGTCCGGGCATGGCGACCGGCGCGACGATCCGCCACAGCACGGTGAACAGATTGGCCCCGTCGACCTCCGAGGCCTCCAGGATCTCCTTGGGCACCTCGGCGAGGAACGAGCGCATCATCCACACCGCGATCGGCAGGTTCATGGCGGTGTAGAGGACGATCAGCGTCCATACGTTGTCCAGCATGCCGATGTCCTTGACGATCAGGTAGACCGGCAGCAGGGCCGCGATGGTCGGCAGGAACTTCGTGGACAGGAAGAAGAACATCACGTCGGTCCATTTCTCGACCGGCTTGATGGACAGCGCGTAGGCCGCCGGCACGGCCAGGGCGCGCACCAGCACCGTGGAAGTCACGTCGGCCATGGCCGAGTTGAGCAGATAGGGGGTGATGTCCCGGCCGACCAGCAGGGAGTACTGGTGGAGGGTGAGCGGGGCGATGAGGCTCGGCGGGTTGGTCGCAGCGTCCGCCTCCTGGTGGAAGGAGGTGAGCACCATCCACGCCACCGGCGCGAAGAACGCCAGGGTGGTGAGCCAGGCGAGGCAGGTCCACAAGGGCGACAGCTTCGGCGTACCACTGTGGTCGTCGTGGCGGCGGACGAGCTTCTTCAGCTTCGCGCCGGGCGCGGCGACCGGCGCGTGAGCGGTCATCAGGGCACCTCCTCGCGGAACAGCGACGCGATGGTGCGCAGCGCGAGGGTCGCGATCAGGATCGAGCCGAGGACGACGACCACACCGGCGGCGGCCGCCTGGCCGTACTCGTACTTGTGGAACATGGTCAGGTAGATCCCGTAGGGCAGGTTGGTCGTCTGGGAGCCGGGCCCGCCCTCGGTGATGGAGTAGACCGCGTCGAAGGTCTGCACGACGTAGATCGTGCCGAGCAGGACGCCCAGTTCGATGTACTGGCGCAGGTGCGGCAGGGTGATGTGGCGGAAGGTCGCCAGGGCCGACGCGCCGTCGACCTTCGCCGCCTCCAGGACGTCCCCGGGCTGGGCCTGCAGACCGGCCAGCAGGATCAGCATCATGAACGGCGTCCACTGCCAGACCAACGAGACCACGACAGCCGGCATGGGGTAGGCGGACACCCAGTCGACGGTGGGGCCGTTGGCGGCTCCGAAGAGCCGGTACACGGCTGAGCACCCGACCTGGCAGCAGACCGCCGGCATCGCCGCGAAGGCCGTTGGTGAAGGTGCTCTTCGTCAGCTGCGCGATGTCCTCCATCTGCGGATTGCCGACCATCAGGACGTTGATGCTCCTGCCGCCGCCCGACGACGATCCGGCTCCGGCCCCGGAACAGGCGGTGGCGAGCAGGGCGGTCGCGGCGGCGCCGACGATGAGGGCCGATCTGGCCGTGCGGATGCGGGCGTATCTGGTCGTGCCGCATGACGGGGACCTCTCGTGCGGGTGGTTCGTGGAACGGCGTAGGGGACCCCCGCGGCGGCTCCACCTGCCGGGGGCAGCCGCTCAGCGTGGCTCGCGGAATTATTATCAGGAGTGGGCCAGTTGTTAACACATATTGCGAGAAAAACTGTGTACATCAATAGTCATCACTGCATGACGTCGAACGGCGGCCGCGGCACCTGGGGAGGACGGGAACTGGGTCGGATCCACCGAGGCGCAGGGGAGCGGGTATGCGGCGCCCCCCGTGGCCCGCCGCCGCGCCCGGCAGCGGCGTGCGCGTTGCTGTCGACCGATGGTGACTGAAATCTGTACATTTACCTGACAGCGCCTTGACTGTCAGCTGTGCGACGGTCGCACCCACGCTCGCGAACCTCGCAGGCGAGGACAACATGTTCCACTTGAGCGCGCCGATCGTGGCCACGTTCCTCGTGTACGTGGCCGTGATGATCGGAACAGGAGTCTGGGCCTACGGCCGCACTCGTACGTTGGCCGACTTCGCCCTGGGGGGCCGCAGGCTCAGCGCATTCGTGGCCGCCCTGTCCGCAGGGGCGAGCGACATGTCCGGCTGGCTGTTCCTCGCGTTTCCCGGAGCGGTGTACGCGGCCGGCGTCGGCGCCAGCTGGATCGCGGCCGGTCTGGTGGTCGGCACTTATCTCAACTGGCTGTTCGTCGCGCCGAGGCTGCGCACCTACACCGAGCGCGCGGGCAATGCCGTAAGCCTGGCGGCCTATCTGGAGGAGCGCTTCGAGGACCGCACCCGGATGCTCCGGATGGTCTCGGCGGCGGTCACGCTTGTGTTCTTCACGGTCTACGTGGCCAGCGGGCTCGTGGCCGGGGGTCTGCTGTTCGAAGACGTGTTCGGTCTCAGGTTCGGTCTCGGGGTGACCCTGACCGCCCTGGTGATCGTCATCTACTCGTGCCTGGGCGGCTTCCTGGCCGTGAGCCTGACGCACGTGATGCAGGCCACGCTGATGTTCCTGGCCCTGCTCGTGGTCCCGGTCGTCGGGATCGGCGTGCTGGGCGGCTTGGGGGAACTGCGCAACACCCTCAACAGCAAGACCCCCACCCTGCTGGACATGGGCGCCAGGGTCGGCTTCACGAACGGACATTGGTCGGCAGAGGGGTCGCTCGGCGCCGTCGCCATCATCTCGCTGCTCGCCTGGGGCCTCGGCTATTTCGGTCAGCCGCACATCCTGGCCCGCTTCATGGGCATCTGCAGCACCGCCGCCGTCCCCACGGCCCGCCGTATCGAAACGGGCTGGGTCGTGGTCGTGCTCGCGGGCGCCACGCTCGTCGGCCTGGTGGGCATCGCGCAGCCCGGAGCGCCGCTGCACGACCCGCAGTCGGTGTACATCAGCCTGTGCCGGGCCCTGCTCAATCCCTGGAGCGCCGGGGTGATGCTGATCGCCGTACTCGCCGCGATCATCTCCACCGCGGACAGCCAGCTGCTGGTGTCGTCCGTCGCTCTCACGGAGGACTTCTACCGCGCCTTCCTCAACCGGCGCGCCCCGGACAGGGCACTGGTGTGGGTCGGGCGCGCGGCCGTCGTCGTCGTGACCCTGGTGGCCTTCGTGATCGCGCTCAGGGGCGGGGGACTGCTGGGCATCGTCGCCTACGCCTGGGCGGGCTTCGGAGCCGCCTTCGGGCCGGTCGTCGTCCTCTCGTTGTACTGGCCACGCATGACCTGGGCCGGGGCCATGGCCGGAATCGTCTCGGGTGCGGCCACAGTGCTGCTGTGGAAGAAGATCGATCCGCTGCTCGGTCCCTTCCAGTCGGGCATCTACGCGATGGTCCCGGGCGTCCTGGTGGCCACGGTCGCCGCACTGGTCTTCGGCAGATTCGTCGGCCGGCCCCCGAAACGGGCCTTCTGGCGGATGCCGGGCGGCGGGGTGAGCCAGCTGATGCTCACTCCCTTCCTCACGCACGCGCCGGTCGGCATCGCCGTGCTCGACACGGATCTGCGGTACGTCTGGGTGAACGAGCCCTTGGCCCGCCGCATCCCGCACGAACGACGGCTGGGACGACGGATGGCGGACGTGCTGCCGAAGGCGGAGGCCGATGCCTTCGAGGAGAAGATGCGCCAGGTCCTGGAGACCGGCGCTCCGGTGATGGACTACGAGTACCGAGGCTCCAACTACCCCGACCCCGACCGCAGCCGGGCGATCTCCGCCTCCTTCTTCGCCATGAAGGACCGGCACGGTCAGAACGTGGGCGTCTGGTACATGGTCATCGACGTCACCGAGCGCTGGCGGGCCCAGGAGCGCCTGGCCCTGCTCAACAACGCCGCTGCCCGCATCGGCAGCACCCTGGACGTGACGCGGACCGCGCAGGAACTCGCCGACGACGCCGTACCGTCCGTCGCCGACTTCGTCGCCGTGGACCTGCTGGACTCGGTCATGCGGGGCGAGGAACCGGCACCCGGGCCGGTCGGCATCTCGCCCGTCATCCGGCGCGCGGGGCAGCAGTCGGTGCGTGAGGGCTGCCCCGAGGCGGCGCTGGCCGTGGGGGAAACGGTACGGCGTGCCCCCGCGTCCCCCGTGACCCGCTGCCTGCTGGAGAGCAGGACGCTCGTGGAACGGATCCTGGACCGCGCCAATAGCCCGTGGGTCACCGAGGACGAGACGCTGGGCGCCTCCCTCCTCGACTACGACTTCCGCTCGGTGATGGTGATCCCGGTGCGCGCACGCGGCGTCACCCTGGGCGCGGCGACGTTCGCCCGGTCCCGGCGGCTCGGCCCCTTCGAGGACGACGACGTCCGCCTCGCCGAGGAACTCGTCTCTCGCGCGGCGGTGTGCATCGACAACGCGCGCCGGTTCACCCGCGAGCGCACCGCGGCCCGTTCCATGCAGCGTTTCCTGCTGCCGCAGGAACTGACGGGAGGATCCGCTCTGGACGTCGCCTCGTGGTATCTCCCGGCCGATGCCCCGAGCGGCGTGGGCGGTGACTGGTTCGACGTGATCCCGCTCTCCGGGGCCCGGGTCGCGCTGGTCATCGGGGACGTGGTCGGGCACGGCATCAACGCGGCGGCGACCATGGGGCGCCTGCGCACCGCGGTACGCACGCTCGCCAACCTCGATCTCTCCCCGGACGAACTGCTGGCCCATCTGGACGACCTGGTCATCGGTCTGATGGGGGCACACGGCGACGAAGCCGCGACGGCGGCCGAGAACGAGGCCCCGGGTACCGCGTTCATGGGAGCCACCTGCCTGTACGCCGTCTACGACCCGGTCAGCAGGCGCTGCACACTGGCCCGTGCCGGTCACCTCCCGCCGGTGATCGTCGGTCCCGACGACAGCGCCGAGATCCTGGACCTGCCCGCCGGCCCGCCGCTGGGCCTCGGGTACCTGCCCTTCCAGTCCGTCGACCTGGAGCTGGCCGAGGGCAGCCTCATCGCGCTCTACACCGACGGCCTCATCGAGTCCTACGACCGGGACCTCGACGTCGGGCTCACCCGGCTGAGCGACATCCTCGCTGAGCCCCGGCCGACACTGGAGGAGACCGGCCGCAGGGTGATCGACGAACTGCTGGCCGGTCCGGCGTCCGACGACGCGGCCCTGCTCCTCGCGCGGACTCACGTCCTGGCACAGGACCGCGTCGTCTCCTGGAACCTGCCCAGCGATCCAGCCGTCGTCGCGCACGCCCGTACCGTCGCCGCCCAGCAGCTGACGGAGTGGGGCCTGCCCGATCTGACGTTCACCACGGAGCTCATCGTCAGCGAACTGGTCACGAACGCCATCCGTCATGCGACCGGGCCGGTCTGTCTACGCCTGATCAGAGACCGCGGCCTGATCTGCGAGGTCTCCGACACCAGCAGCACCTCGCCACGGCTGCGCCATGCCCGGACCACCGACGAAGGCGGACGGGGCCTGCTGATCGTCGCCCAGCTCGCCGGCCGATGGGGCACCCGCTACACGACGACCGGGAAGATCATCTGGACGGAACAGCCCGTTCCGACGGACCCCCCGACCCGCGGTCGCGGGTGACGGCCCCGACCGTGCCGTGTACGACGCCGTGCTCGTCCGGCACCCGGGTGCCGACCGCTGCACGCTGCACGCTGCTCGGATGCGACCTCCGAGCCGCGCTCGGCGACGAGGCGGGACCGCACGCCACGGCGTCGATGGTCCTTGATACGAGGTCTGCTTTCTGCGGGCCGTGAGATCCGTCAACGCCGGGGGCAGCGTGCGAGCGGAAGGCATCCACCCGGGCGGCGAACACGGGCAGTTCGGTGGCGAGCAAGCGGTGAGGTGGTCCCGGCGTGCGACGGATGTCGGGATCAGGACCGGGCTACCTTGAGCGCGGTGACGAGCTCTTCCGTGGCGACGATGGCATGGGCGAAGGTGGGGCCGTTCAGCTCATGTGCGGCGTGCATCATCTCGGGATGAAAGGCCGCGGTGGCGTCGCGGACCAGCGTCACGTGGTAGCCGAGCTCCATGGCGAAGCGGCTGGTGGATTCGATGCAGGTGTTCGCCAGGAGGCCGACGACCACCACGTGGGTGATTCCGTGCTGCTTGAGCTGCAAGTCCAGGTCGGTGTTGGCGAACCCGCTCTGCGCCCAGTGCTCCCGGGCGATGATGTCGCCCTCCTGCGGCTGGAAGTCGGGGTGGAACTCCCCGCCCCAGGTACCACGGGCGAACGAGTGCCGCTCCTGGATGCTCCGCTGGGTGGGGTTCGGGTGCGCCCAGGTCTCGTAGTCGCCCGGCTCCCAGCGGCGGTGCGGGACGAACACCACTTGGATGCCGGCGTCGCGGGCGGAGCCGACCACGGAACGCAGGTTGTCCAGCAGGCCGACCTCCTGCGCCACGGGCTCCAGGCGCGGCCAGATCTTGCCGCCCTCGGAAAGGAAGTCGTTGTACGGGTCGACCAGCAGAACCGCAGTATGGCGAGGGTCGTAGGTCTTGGTGTCGGCCATGGGTACTCCTCCGATCCTGATGCTAGACGTCGTGCGGATCATGGATTGTCTCCATCCTCGCGCGACCTCCCTCACCACGCTCGAAGGGGGCGCCGAAAGAATGACGGGCCTCACTCCTGTTCGTCACTTGTCAAATAGGTGACGAACCGGTCCCGCTTGTTTTACAGGCCCAGGTCGGCGGCCAGGCAGGAGAAGGACATCCATGATCCTTCCGGGTCGTAGGCGTCCCTCGCCGCGTCGCGGGGCGCGGCCGCCTTCTCCTCGACCATGTCCTCGTACCGGATGCGCCCGGGCAGCGTGCCAAAGCGCGCGCGGCGTGCGGCCGCGGTGCTGTCCGGGGTGCTCTGGCTCTCCATAGTCAGCCTCCGCTGAATCGGTGGCGGGTCGAGCCATGTGGCTCGGTGGATACCAGATTCCCCCAACAGGCGTCACCTGTCAAGACGGTGACGTGGATGGTGAGGGGCTTGCCGGAGGCGGAGTGTCACGGTCGGCGGGGGAGTGCGCACTGGACAGGCCGCGCGCCGTCAGTTCCTTCCGGTCCGCTCCCCGGCGTGCAGCGCTGCCCAGCCCGCCGACCGCCGGCCGTGCCAGTACGGGTGGAAGAGCACCTCCGACGACAGGTGGATCAGTCGCCGCCGGAGCGCCGTGCGCGGGCGGGCGGCGAGTTGCCGGTAGGTGGCGTGCCACTCCGCTTGTGCGCGAGCCAGGTCGTCGGGAATCGGCCTCATGGCCGGATTCAATCATGTGTTCGATTTTATGGGCCAGTCAGTGAAGAGTGATCGTTGCCGGCGAACGTCATCCAGTGGTGCGACCGGGCCTGACGTGAGAGGGGGCGGGATCGGTGTGAGACTGGGCGCAGAAGGGGTGATCCCGTGTCGGACCCACCGCGCGCGCCCGCCGGCTCCGACGCAGCCGCCGTCGACGAGAGCCGGATGGAGGAGCTGCTCGTCGAGGCACAGACGGCCCTGCCGTTCGAACTGTCCGACCTGGCGAACCGGTGCGCTTCGGCTCTCGGCCTGGACACCGCGCTGATCTACCTCGTCGACCTGCAACAACGGCTGCTCATCCCACTCGACGAGACCCTGGAGCCGCTGTCGGTGGTCGACTCGTCGGCCGGCTGGGCGTACCGCACCATCACGACACAGGTGGTCGACGCCGACGACGGCGTGATCATCTGGATGCCTCTTGTCGACGGAGCGGAGCGGCTGGGCGTGCTGGCGGTGCGGACCGCCACGCCCGACGCGGTACGGATGCGCCGCACCAGGATGCTGGCCCATCTGTTCGCCATGCTGATCACCTCCAAGCGCACCTACAGCGACTGGCTCGCCGCCCGCACCCGCACCACGGCCATGGGCTTGCCGGCCGAGATGCTGCGGGCGTTCCTGCCGCCCCACACCGTCGGCAGCAGGAGATGCATCTCGACCGCGGTCCTGGAACCGGCCTACGACGTCGCCGGGGACGCCTTCGACCACTCGGTGGTCAAGAACATGCTGCACACCATGATCCTCGACTCCATGGGTCACGATCTTGTCTCCGGCCTGACCACGTCGGTCGCCATGGCGGCGGCGCGGAACACCCGCCGTGGCGGTGGCGACCTGGCTGACGTGGTCGCCTCCGTCGACGAGGCGCTCTCCCATTGGCTCCCCGACCATTTCTGCACCGGCGTGCTGTGCCGGCTCGATGCGGAGACGGGAGTGCTGCGCTGGGTCAACTGCGGTCACCCTCCGCCGCTGTTGATCCGTTCCGAGCGGGTGGTCGACGGGGCGCTGGACAGCTCCCCGCAGCCCCCGATCGGCCTGGTCGGCGAATTCGTCCCGGCGGCCCGGCAGGTCCACGAGACGACACTGGTACCGGGCGACCACGTCCTGCTCTACACCGACGGGGTCGTGGAGGCACGCGACGCGAACGGAGCGGAGTTCGGCCTCGACCGGTTCACCGACTTCATCATCCGTTCCTCAGCCGCCGGGCAGCGCCCGGCCGAGGTGCTGCGGCTGCTCATCCACGACCTCCTCGACCATCAGCGCAACCAACTCCGGGACGACGTGACCATCCTCCTCTTCGAGTGGAGTCCGCAGTGCCGGTGAGGCGGCATTGCCCCGAGTCTGGCTGCGCGGCCCCCTTCCGACCCCTCAAGGTGTGGTTCCGGTTCGTCCCGCGCGAGGGCTGGAACTCACCCGGGCGCTACAAAAATGACGGGGTTCTCGGTCCGACCCGGACTCATCGAGGAGTACACGCGGACGACCGGTGCCGCTCTGGGAGGCCGGGACGGCTGGGACGCCTGCCCCGACCCGGGCATGATCACGGCGGTGCGTGGCGAGGACCGCTGTTGTGCCCGTACTGCCCGGCGACGGGATCCGCTTGTTCACCAGCCCTGGTGGCACCCCGGTCCGGCTCGAACTGCTGGACGGCAACGATCCCTCGGCCGCGGTCAGTGTGCGCTACCGCCCGGTCAGGTCCACGTGACCGAGCCGAGCGCGACTGCTGCGCAGCCGGCGATCCCGGCTGCTCCGGGTGGCGTTCGGCCTCCAGCATCCCTTCCACGCGGACCTGGTGGAGGGTGTCTACGCCGCGGCCGAACCGGCGGCTACCAGATCGCGCTGAGCGCCGTGACCGCCGGGCGCGGCGAGCGGCGCGCCGTGGACGCGCTGCTCGCCGACCGCTGTGAGGCACTGATCCTCCTCGGCCCGCAGGCCCCTGCCGCACGGCTGGCGGAACTCGCCGCGCAGCTGCCGGTCGTCTCCGTGGCCCGCCGGCTACGGCCACCGGTCCCTGGCCTGGAGGTCGTACGGACCGCCGATGACGCGGGCGCACGCCAGGCGGTGGATCACCTCGTCGCCCTCGGTCACCGCGCCATCGCCCATATCGACGCGGGTCGGGCGCCGGGCGCGGCCGACCGGCGCCGGGGCTGTCGCACCGCCATGAACCGCCACGGCCTGGCCGGACACATCCGCATCCTCCCCGGCGGGCTGACCGAGGAAGAAGGTGCCGGGGCCGCCCGCGCCCTGTCGGCCGACCGGCGACGCCCCACCGCCGTACTGGCCTTCAACGACCGCTGCGCGACCGGCGTTCTCGATGTCTTCCTGCGCTCCGGCATCGCGGTCCCGGCGACATGTCCGTGGTCGGCCGTCGACGACAGTCGGACGTCATGGCCCCCCGCCTCGTCATCGGCACCACGGCCCCGCCCCGCCCCGCTGAGCCTGACCCCTCCGGTGGGTCGGGCAGTCTGCGAGCCCTTTATTGCCTTGACAAGAATTGTCATGACAACAATGATGGACGCGTGAGCAACACCAGTGGACTCCACGACCACCTCGGCTACTGGCTTCGCCGTCTGTCCGACGAGGTCCACGGCCGGTTCGAGGCCGAGCTCGGCAGGCACGACGTCACCGTCTCCCAGTGGGGCGTGATGGTCAGTGTCTTCCACGGCCACGACACCACCAAGGCGGTGGCGGCCCACATGGACATCGATCCGGGAGCCGTCTCCCGCCTGGTCGACCGGCTGGCGGCCAAGGGCCTGATCCGGCGCGAGCCCGACCCCGCCTCCCGGCGCTCGGTCCGGCTCGTCCTGACCGACCGGGGACAGGCTCTCGTCCCCGAACTGGCCGAGATCGCCGACCACAACGACGCCCACTACTTCGGCTCGCTCGACGCCGGTCAGCGGCGGCAGCTGGAGGAATGGATCCGGCGTCTGGTGGGCGCGGCCCACCCCGCCCAGCCTCCCGGCAACCCTTGAAAGAAGCGCGCGATGAGCGTCCAAACCTCCGTCACCAAGACCGTCGGCATCGACTGCCCGTACGAGCAGGTCTACGCCTTCCTCGCCGACCCCGCGAACTGGCCCACCTGGGCCGTGGTCAACGTCCGGTCGATCGAGCCCACCGACGACCCCGACTGGTGGCGCATGTCGACCCCGCTGGGCCCGGCCAGGCTGCGCCTGCGCGCCAACGCCGAGTTCGGGATCCTCGACCACGACTACGTCGACGACACCGCCGCCTGGTGTGTACCGGCCCGCGTGGTCCCCAACGGCGACGGGGCCGAGTTCATGATCACCTTCTATCGGCCGCCGGGCTTCACCGACTCCTTCTTCAAGGAGCAGACCGACCTGGTCGACACCGAACTGGCCACCCTGAAGAAGGTTCTGGAGACCCGGCGGGCAGGCGTCACAGCATGACGTGCTTGACCTGGGTGTAGTCGAGCAGGCCCGCGAGGGAGAGGTCACTGCCGTAACCGGAGTGCCGTACACCGCCGTGCGGCATCTCCGAGACGGTCGTGCCGTGGGTGTTGACCCAGACGATGCCGGTGTGCAGTGCCCGGCTCGCGCGCATCGCGCGGTCGTGGTCGCGGGTCCAGACACTCGCGGCCAGCCCCTGCGGCACGTCGTTCGCCATGCGCAGGGCCTCGGCCTCGTCGGCGAAGGGCTGGACGGTGACGACCGGCCCGAACACCTCGTTGCGTACGATCTCGTCCTCCTGCCGGGCCCCGGCCACCACCGTGGCCTCGTGGAAGTAGCCGGGGCGGGGCACGCGGGTGCCCCCGGTGACGACCTCGGCGTGCGGCGGCAGGCGCTCCAGCAGCCCGCACACAGAGGTGAGTTGGGCGGCGTTGGCGAGCGGACCGAAGTCGGCGCGGGCGTCGGCGGACGCGCCGGGCACGCGCTGCGCGGCCCACTGGGCGAAGGCCTCCAGGAAGCTGTCGTGGACGCGCCGGTGGACCAGGATCCGGCCGGCGGCCGTGCAGTCCTGCCCCGCGTTGTAGAAGGACAGGTACGACAGCTGCTCGACCGCCTCGTCGAGATCGGCGTCCTCGTGGATCAACACCGGTGCGTTGCCACCGAGTTCGAGATGGAGCCGCTTCAGGTCGGCCGCCGCCGCGGCCGCGATCTCCTGTCCGGCGCGGACGCTCCCGGTGACGGCGACCATCCGGACGTGGGGATGGGCGACGAGCAGGCGCCCGGTGTCCCGGTCGCCGCACACGACGTTCAGCACGCCGGGCGGCAGGTGCTCGGCGGCCAGCCGGGCGAGGAGCGTGGCCGTGGAGGGCGTGGAGTCCGAAGGTTTCAGCACGACGGTGTTGCCGGCGGCCAGCGCCGGAGCGATCTTCCACACGGCCATCATCAGCGGGTAGTTCCACGGCGTGATCTGGGCGCAGACGCCCACCGGCTCGCGGCGCAGGACGGAGGTGCGCCCCGGTGTGTACTCGGCGGCCGCGGCGCCCGGCAGGTTCCGGGCGGCCCCGGCGAAGTACCGCAGCACGTCCACGATCGCGGGCAGCTCGTCCGCCAGGAAGAGGGCGCGCGGCTTGCCCGTGTCGGCCACCTCGGCGCTCGCCAGGGCGTCGGCCTCCCGTTCCAGGGCGTCGGCGATGCGCAGCAGCGCGGCCTGCCGGTACGCCGGTGTGGTGGCCGACCAGCCGTCGAAGGCGTCCTGCGCCGCCCGGCAGGCCCGGTCCACGTCCTCGGGGCCGGACAGCGGGGCCAGTCCGTGGGGGAGTGCGGTCGCGGGGTCGATCAGTCGCAGCGTGGCTCCGGAGGCGGCCGGTACGTCCGTGCCGCCCACGTGGTTCAGGACGGCCGTGAGGGGAGCTGTGTCAGCCACGGCGCAGTGCCTCCTCGGCGGCGGCGCGGCCGGTGCGGACGGCGCCCTCCATGTATCCGGCGACCCACTGGTCCGAGCCGCAGACGTAGAAGGGCGGTTCATGGGTGCCGTGCAGCGGACCGACCGCCATCACCTCACCCGGTGGCCACTGGGTGACGTAGCCCTGCGTCCACGGGTCGGTGCCCCACAGCCGCAGGTGACAGGCGGTCGGCCGCAGCGCCTGGTCGCCGAACATGGCGGCCGTCTCGGCGAGCAGCTCCGGTATGCGCAGGTGCGGCGGGATGCCCAGCAGGACGCCGTAGCGCTCGGGGGGAACCAGCGCCGACAGCACACCCTCGTTCTGCGGCCACGTGCTGCCCAGGACCCCCTCCGCCTCGGACAGGCCGCTGAGGCCGTCGGCGCGCCAGAAGGGACGGTCGTGGACGGCGGCGAACTTCGCCGCGATTGCCTGGCGCTGGCGGTGCAGCGAGGCCAGGCGGGCGTCGCTCACCCCGGTGACGTGGACGGACCGCAGGGGTCCCACCGGCAGGGCGCTCACCACGGCCGCCGCGGTGAGGACCTCGCCGGTGAGCAGGCGGACGGTGCAGTGGCCGGGGCGTACGTCCAGCGCGGCGACGGGTGCGCCGAGGCGGATGCGCGGGCCCAGCTCGCGGCCCATGACCTCGGCCAGGGTCGCCGAGCCCTCCGCCAGGCGCAGTCCCTCCCAGTCGTCGTAGTCGTAGTCGCCCGTACCGGGCACCGCCGCGCTCTTGCGCAACGCGGCGAGCAGCGAGATCCGCTCGTACGACCCGCCCGCCAGGGCCAGTTGGCCGATGTCCCACAGCCGTACCACGGCGGGCGTGGCGTGGCGGGAACGCAGCCAGTCGGCCACGGACAGCCGGTCCAGAGCGGCCGCCTCCGGGTGCGACCAGGGGGCGTCGGGATCGACCGTGGCGGCGAGCTTGCTGAACTCCCTGCCGAGGTGCTCGTGTCGGGCCGTGTCTCCGGGGCCGAACCAGTGCGGTGGATCGCCGGCCGAGAGGCCCTCGGGCGTGGAACGGGTCATGCGGCCGGGTTCGGCCACGTAGCTGGGAACCAGCTCCAGGCCGAGTTCCTTGGCGAGTTGCAGGTACGCGGTGTGGGCACGGCCGACCACCTCGCCGCCCAGCTGGACGGTGCGGCCGTCGGGTGTGCGGGTCTGCTCGACCCGGCCGCCGACGCGGTCCCGGGCCTCCAGGACGAGCACGTCGGTGCCGGCGGTGGCCAGGTCACGGGCGGCGGCGAGTCCGGCAAGGCCCGCGCCCAGCACGATCACGTCGTGATGCATCGCAGTCGCTTTCGTCAGGGGATCGGGTCAGGCCAGGACCAGGCAGTGTTCGGGCCGCCAGCCGAACTCCACCGTCTCGCCGCCGCTCCAGCGGTCCTCCATGCGGGCGCGGGCCGTGTTCTGCTCCAGCACGGACAGCGTGACGCCCGGGGCGAGTTCGATCAGGTAGGTGGTCGTCGGGCCGCTGTAGACCGTCTCGCGGATCACTCCGGAGAGCACGGACATGCCCGGTTCGAAGTCGGACAGCCAGATCTTCTCGGGGCGCACGGACACGCTGACGGCGGTGCCGTCCGCGAGGCCGCCGCGGGGGCCCACCGCCAGGGCGGGGCCCTGGTCCAGGGCGACCTCACCGCCCCGGTAGGTGCCGGTCATCAGGTTGGACGTGCCCATGAAGGAGGCCACGAACCGGCTCGTGGGATGCTCGTAGACGTCCTCGGGGGTGCCGCACTGCTCGATGCGGCCCTCGTTCATCACGGCGATCCGGTCGGACATGGTCAGCGCCTCGTCCTGGTCGTGGGTGACGAAGACGAAGGTGATGCCGACCTCGCGCTGGATCTGCTTCAGCTCCACCTGCATCTGCCGGCGCAGCTTCAGGTCGAGGGCGGCCAGCGGCTCGTCGAGGAGCAGCACGGCCGGACGGTTGACCAGCGCACGGGCCAGGGCGACGCGCTGGCGCTGACCGCCCGAGAGGGTGCGGGGCCTGCGGTCGGCGAGGCCGGCGAGCTGGACCAGCTCCAGCATCTCGCCGACGCGCTGCCGCATCTCGCTCTTGCCGACGCCCTTGCGCTTGAGGCCGAAGGCCACGTTGTCGGCGACGCTCAGATGGTCGAAGAGCGCGTAGCTCTGGAAGACCGTGTTGACGTTGCGCCGGTTCGGCGGCAGCGCGGTCACGTCCTCGCCGGAGAGCAGCACCGAACCCTCGGTCGGGTCGCTGAACCCGCCGATCATGCGCAGCGTGGTGGTCTTGCCGCAGCCGGAGGGGCCCAGCAAGGAGAAGAAGTGGCCGGCCTCGATGTCGAGGTCGAGACGGTGGACGGCGTAGGAGTCCGCGAACTGCTTGGAGACGCCGTCGAGCCGGACGGCCGGGATCGCGTCCATGGGTCACTCTCCGGAGAGGATGTCGAGGCCGCCGCGGCGGCCGAAGAGGCGCGGGATGAACAGGGCCAGGGCGATCAGGACGATGGAGCCCGCGAGCATCAGGGTGCCGACGGCGTTGATGGTGGGCTTCACCCCGAAGCGGATCGCCGAGTAGATCCGCACCGACAGCGGCTGGGGGTCCACGCCGGTGGTGAAGTAGGCGAGGACGAAGTCGTCGAAGACGAGCGCGAAGATCAGTACCGCGCTGGCCAGTACGGCGGGCAGCAGGGCGGGCAGGGTCACCAGGCGCACCGCCTGCCAGCGGCTGGCGCCGAGGTCCATGGCGGCCTCCTCCACCTCCGGGTTCAGTGCGGCGACCCGGGAGCGGAGGATGACGGTGACGTAGGAGATGGAGAAGGTGATCTCGGCGAGCATCACCGTGCCGGTGGACAGCGCCACGCCCAGGCCCTTGAAGAGCAGCATCGAGGCGACGCCGGTGACGATCTCCGGTGTGATCAGCGGCACCAGCATGATCAGACCGGCCAGCGAGCCGAGCCGGGTGCGGCAGCGGACCAGACCGAGCGCGAGCGCCACGCCGAGTACGACCGAACCGGCCATCGCCACCAGGGAGATGCGCAGGCTGGTGCCGAGTGAGGAGATCAGGACGTCGTCCTGGACGAAGGCGCGGTACCAGCGCAGGCTGAACCCGCCGAACACGGTCAGGGACTTCTTGGCGTTGAAGGAGAACAGGGCCACGACCGCGATGGGCAGGTAGAGGAGCGCGAAGAAGAGCGCGGTGACGGCGATGAGCAACCGGGGCTTGCGGTCGGCGCGGCCGCGTCGCGCGCGGCTGCGGGCGGCCGGCCGGGCGGGTGCGGTGGCGGAGGGCAGGCGCAGCAGGGTCATCGGTGGGCCTCCGCCTCGTCCTTGCGGGTGCGGCGCAGATAGCCGAACATCCCGATCAGCAGGACCAGCATCAGCAGCATCGTGAGTGCGGAGCCCAGCGGCCAGTTCTGGCCCTGGAAGAACTTGTCCTGGATGAGGTTGCCGATCATGATCTGGTCCGGTCCTCCCATGAGCTGTGCGCTGACGAAGTCGCCCATGGCGGGCAGGAACACCAGGACGAGCCCGGCCGCCGCGCCCTGCCGGGTGGCGGGCAGGGTGACGAAGAAGAAGGTGCGGACGGGGCCGCCGTACAGGTCGCGGCCGGCCTCGATGAGGGAGACGTCGAGCCGTTCCAGGGCCGCGTACAGCGGGATGATCATGAAGACGACGAAGCCGTAGACGAGTCCCGCGACCACTCCGGCACCGGTGTTGAGGATCTTCGTGCTGCCGTCGGCGAGTCCCACCGCGCGCAGGACGCGCAGCACGGGGCCGTCGTCGGACAGGACCACCGACCAGCCGTACATGCGGACCAGGTAGTTGGCGAAGAACGGCACCACGATCGCGGCGATCAGCGCGTGCTTGTAGCGCCCGCCGTGCAGGGCGATGGTGTACGCCACCGGGTAGGCGATCACCAGGCAGATCAGGCAGGTCAGCACGGCGTAGCCGAGGGAGCGGGTGAGGACCTCGGTGTAGGCGGGGTCGGCGAGGGCGCGTACGGCGGACAGGTCGAAGCCGAAGCGCGGGTTGCCGAGGTCGTCGGTGGTGCCCACGGCGAGGACGGCGACCAGGACCAGCGAGGCGATCATGAAGCCGGTCATCCACAGGGTGCCGGGCAGCATGAGCCAGGCCCAGATGCGGCCCTCGCCGGCGCCGCGCCGGCGGGTGCGGGAGGAGGAGCGGAGCAGTGCCATGTCAGCCCGCCTTCACATGGGTCCAGGCGGTGTCCCGGGCGTCCTCCGCCGCGCGGCTGCCGTTGCGGAAGAACAGGCCCGCCTTCAGGTCGTCCTCGGTGACGAGGCACTCGGGGAAGGGTTTGACCAGCTCGGCGTATGTCTTCTCGGTGCCGGCCACCGGCATCGGGTAGCCGATGTACTCGATGTTCTTCTTCACGTTCTCGGGCCGCAGCATGTAGTCGATGAACAGCATCGCGGTGCCGGGGTGCGGGGCGTTCCAGGGAATGGCGTAGCAGTCGGAGTTGATCGGCGTGCCCTCTTTCGGGGCCTCGAAGCCGAACACGGAGGGATCCTTGGCCTGGTTGAGCATGGCGGCCATGTCGCCGCTCCAGGCCTGGGTCATGACCGCGTTGCCGTTGAGGAGGTTGTTGTAGCTGTCGCTTGAGAAGCCGCGCAGCCGGGGGCGCAGGGTGCTCAGCAGGGAGGTGATGCGGTCGAGGTCGTGGCGCTCGCCGGTGCTCACGCCCAGACCCAGTTCGAGGGCGCCCATGCCGAGGACCTCGTCGCGGTCGTCCAGCAGGAACACCTTGCCCGCGACCTTGTCGCTCCACAGGTCCCGCCAGGAGCCGGTGAGTTCGCCGATCCTGTCGCGGCGCCAGCCGATGCCGGTCTTGTACGCGGTGAAGGGCACGGTGTGCGCGGAGCCGGGGTCGTACCAGGGGCTGGCGAAGTAGGTGTACGTGCCGAAGATCGCGTGTGCGTTGGGGAGCTGGGCGTGGTCGATGCGGCGCAGCCGGCCTCCGCGCACCAGGCGCTGGGCCCATTTGGCGCTCGGGAAGATGATGTCGTAGCGGTTGCCCGCGTTGAGCTTGGCGACCATGCCTTCCATCGAGTCGAAGTTCGACTGGACGACCTTGACGCCGTACTCCTTCTCGAAGCCCCTGAACACGGACGGGTCGACATAGTCGGCCCAGTTGAAGTAGACGAGATCGCCGTCGACGCGCGCCTTGACCGGGGCGAGCTGCTGGGCGCTGGGCGTGTGGGCGGGCATGAACCCGCAGCCGCCGGCCGCGGCGCCGAGCAGGCCGCAGGCGCCTGCCCGCAGCACGGCGCGCCGGGTCGGTGGAATTACCTCGGGGGACACGGGACGTCCTCTTTCGTCGAGGAACGGCACAACTCCAGGGCTGGACCGGCGGGTCGGCTCACGGAGGCCCTGACTCCGTAGGGAAGACCGGTCTGGGGAGGGTGCGAGCGTGCGTCAGCGGGGGAGGGGTAAGCCCGTGCGGAGGCGTACGGTGCGGGGTGCGCGGGAGGACGTCACTGCGGATCCCCCTCCAGGTCGTCCCGGACCCGGCGGGCGAACCAGCCGACGGCGGCCTCGCGCTGCGAGAGCGGACCCGGCTCGAAACCGGGCGTGCTCAGCCCGGCCTGCACCCGCTCCACCAGCTCGGCGTCCTCGTCGTTGGTGACCCAGCCGATGTGGATGTTCAGCCGGCGGGCCAGCCGGGTGCGGACGCTCTCCCCGTGCTTCGTGTAGAAGGCGCCGGGGATCGCCGCCCGGTCCTGGGCGGTGGGCAGGGCGGTCCAGGCCAGCACGTGGTCAGGGTAGAAGTCGATGAGGGTGTTCGGGTAGATCACGGCGTACCGCCACACCCGCCGGTCGCCCTCGGCGAGTCCCGGCATGGGGGTGGCCAGCCGCTGGTAGAGCCGCTCGGTCCAGTTCGAGGAGGGCTTGTCGCGCAGCGGTGACTCGAACAGGACGTAGTTCTCCTGTACGTCCACCGTGTACGCCTGGTAGTCCAGCAGCCGCATGAGCGCGGGGTGCGCGACGGGGACGTGGTAGCCCTCCAGATAGTTGTCGACGATCACCTTCCAGTTGGCGTTCTGCTCCTCACCGCCCGCGAGGTCGTGGATGCGGTGCCTGCCCACGGGTACGAGGCCGGGCCCGGCGTAGCGGCCGACGGCCTCGGCGAGCCCGGCACAGGTCTCGGCGAGCGGGGTCGCCTCCATGTCGAGGTTGACGAAGACGAAGCCGAGGAAGGACTCCACATTGACCGGGTGCAGGCCGAGACGGGGCTTGTCCAGGCAGGGGATCCGGCGCGCCTCGGGGGCACCGACGAGGCGCCCGTCCAGCTTGTAGGTCCAGCCGTGGTACGGGCAGCGGATCGCCTTCCCCGCGGCCTCGGGCGCGGTGACCAGGCGGGTACCGCGGTGCCGGCAGACGTTGAGGTGGGCGGCGAGGCCGCCGTCCTCGGTCCGGACGACCAGTACCTCCCGGCCGGCCGCGGTCGCGGTGAGACGGGCGCCGGGGCCCGGGAGGTCGAATTCGTGGCAGACGAGCTGCCAGGACTTGGCGAAGATGCGTTCGGTCTCGGCCTGGGCGACGGCCGGATCCGTGTAGTAGCGGGCGGGCAGCGCTTCCCCGGGATGCTCGGCCGGCGGCCCCGGTGGGGCGGCAGGGAGAGCGGCTTCCCGCGTGGTCGAGGGGTTCATCGGGTCCTCCTCCGCGCCGCGGCGGCGGCGATGGGCGGTGAGGCTGAGCCATGCAAGGGGGCGGGCGGGGCGGCGCACTGTCGCGCCGGCCAGCCCCTTCCGGCTGACTAATTGGTTAGTCAGAGTGCGACCGGTCGTCCAGCAAGTCAAGACTTGTGGGCTGACTAATTAGTTAGTTAGTGTCGTGGTAGGCGGATGGCCAGGGCATACGGCCCGGCCACATGCCTCGCACCGATCCGGACAACGCTTGTCCCCCTGTGCACGGCCCAGGGCCTGCACCCCACACGCTCCCCGCCCGTCTCGTTCGGCGCCGGAGCCCCTCCCGTCCACGCCATCGCCGCGCCACACCCGTTTCCGGGCCCGTCCGGGAACGGCGCGACCCCGGAGGCACGCATGAGCGCTCGCCGAAGTCTGGTATGGCTCGGCCTCACACCGGAGCCCGAACAGGAACTGCCCGCCGCGGTGGCCGCCCTGCGGGCCCAGGCGGCGGGCCGCCCGCCGGCGGTCCTGGTCGCCGCCGAGCGACGCCGCGTCCAGCGGCTGGTACTGCGCGGCACCCAGCGCCGCTGGCTCCGCTACCTGAGCGAAGTCACCGGCCTGGTCGTCGAGGCCGCGGCGCGCTCGCCGGCCCCCGACCCCGGTCCGGCGCTGGTGGCCGGTGAGGTCGTCCTCGACCACCACCGCATGCTGATCGGCCTGCCCGGCGCCGCCTACGCGCGCACCGCCACGCAACGCCGTGACCTGGAACGGGCGTTGGCGCGCCTGCGGCACCGCCGCCGCCCCGCCCCCTCCGGCCACTCCGAGCCCAGGAGCACCGTATGACTGGCGTCCACTCCCTCCTCCCCGGCGGACAGCCCGGCCTGCTCGTGTCGCCGGTGTTCGGTGCCCAGCCGTGCCACGGGGTCGAGGACCACGCCCGGTACCTCGCCGCAGGCGGGTACGCGCCGCTGACCCCGCGCGACCGGCTGCCCGACCGGATCGCCGCCGTCGGACTGCGCGGCCGTGGCGGCGCCGGGTTCCCCGCGGCCCTGAAGCTGCACGCCGTCCGCGAAGCCCCCGGCAGGCCCGTCGTCGTCGCGAACGGCGAGGAGGGCGAGCCCGGCTCCGTCAAGGACCGCTGGCTGCTGCGTCACCGACCGCACCTGATCCTGGACGGCCTGCGCCTGACGGCGGCCATGACCGGCGCGGCACGCGGAGTCGTCTACCTCTCGGACCCCCTCGCCGAGCAGGCCGTCCGCCGGGCCCTCACCGAGCGTTCCGCCGGCCTGCCCGTCGACGTCGTACGCACCGAGCACACCTACGTGGCGGGGGAGGAGACCGCCGTCGTACGACGCATAGACGGCGGTCCGGCCCTGCCCACGGCCAAACCCCCGCGCCCCTTCGAGGCGGGAGTCGGCGGTGCGCCCACCCTCGTCAGCAACGTCGAGACGCTGGCGCGGATCGCGGTGATCCACTCCTGCCCCGACGCGGCCGCCGACGTCGCCCGTGCCCATCTGGTGACGCTCGCGGGGCCGGCCGGCGCTGCGGCCGCGCTGGTCGAGGTGCCCGCCGGCACACACCTGAAGGTCCTCGCCGACCTGGTCGGACACGGCAGGGCCGCGGCGGTCCTGCTGGGCGGCCTGTTCGGCGGGCTGTACGGCGCCGGGTGGACGGACCTCCGGCTCGACCACGACCGTCTGAAGGCGGCCGGCGGCGCGCTCGGCTGCGGAGCGCTGCACTTCCTGCACCCCGAGGAGTGCCCGGTCGCCGTGGCCGCCGAGGCCACCGCCTACCTCGCGGCACAGAGCGCCCGGCAGTGCGGGGTGTGCGTCTCCGGCACCGGCGCGCTGGCCCGGACCCTCACCGCCGCCGCACACGGCAAGGCGGCCCACGACACCACCGACAAACTGCGCCGCTGGTCGGGGCAACTGCCCGGCCGCGGGGCCTGCGGGCTGCTCGATGCCGCCGCCCGCATCGTCGCCACCCTGCTCACCCACTTCCCCGGCCGGATCGACACCCATCGCGGTGCCGGCTGCCCCGCGTGCGACGGCGAGCGGCCCGAGGACGGCCGCCGGTTCACGGTGCCGGTGCCCTGACCCGCAACTCCGACGCCACCCCCGCCGGGTCGCCCGAACCGGCGCCCTGAAAGGACTTGAAAGGTAGGACCGCACCATGAAACTCCTGCTGGACTCCACCCGCTGCCAGGGCTACGGCCTCTGCCAGGAACCCGCCCCGGAACTGATCGGCCTCGACGAGTGGGGCTATGCGCAGGTGCGGGAGCACGACGTGCCGCCGGGCACCGAGGACAGCGCCCAGGCCGCAGTCACCGCCTGCCCCAACTCGGCTCTGCGGCTGGTGAGGTGAGATGGGACGCGACCTCTCCGCACTCTTCGACCCCGTGTCCGTCGCCGTCGTAGGAGCCAGCGACGACCCGGCCAAGTACGGCCACGCCATCGCCGCCCAGGCCCTCCGTGCGGACGGCCGCCGCCCCGTCCACCTGGTCAACCGCCGCGGTGGCACGGTGCTCGGCCGGACCGCCGCCCCCAGCCTGAGCGCGATCGGCGAACCCGTGGACCTGGCGGTGGTCTCCGTGCCCGCCGCCGGATTCGAGGACGCCGTGGAGGAGGCCCTGTACTGCGGGGCCCGGGCGATCGTCGCGATCACCGCGGGGTTCGCGGAGACCGGCGACGCGGGACGCACCCGCCAGCACGCCGTCGCCGAACGCGTACGGGCCGCGGGTGCCGTGATGGTCGGGCCCAACTGCCTCGGACTGGCCGACAACACCACGGACCTCTTCCTGGCCTCCGACACCTTCACCCCGGGCGGCGTGGCCCTCCTCAGCCAGAGCGGCAACCTGGCCCTGGAACTCCAGCTCCGCTTCCGGCCGCACGGCCTCGGCTTCTCCCGCTTCGTCTCCCTGGGGAACCAGGCCGACGTCACGCTCGTCGACCTGCTCGCCGACTGCGCCCGGCACGAGGGCACCCGGGCCATCGCCGTCTACGCCGAGGACTTCACCGACGGACGCGCCTTCGCCGAGACCGCCGCGGAGGCCGGGAAACCCGTGGTGCTCCTCACCGGCGGACGCGGCGACGCCTCCGCACGCAGCGCCCAGTCGCACACCGGGGCGCTGACCACCCCGGTGGACGTGGTGACCGCGGCGTGCCGGGACGCCGGTGTGGAACTGGTCGCCACCCCGCGCGAACTCACCGTCACCCTGGCCGCGTCGAACAGTGGACGCAGGGCGGCCGGCCGCCGGGTCGCCGTACTCACGGACGGCGGCGGCCACGGCGTCATCGCCGCCGACGCCGTCGAGGCGGCCGGGCTGACCGTGCCCGAACTCCACGCGCCCACCCGCGCACGCCTTCGCGCGGACCTGTGGGAACAGTCGGCCGTCGCCAACCCGGTCGACCTCGCCGGGATGGGCGAGCAGAACCCCGGTTCGTACGCGCAGACCGTCGACGCCCTGCTGGCGGCCGAGGAGGTCGACGCCGTCCTGATGACCGGCTACTTCGGCGGCTACGCGGCCGCAGGCGGCGGGCTCGGGGGAGGAGGTACGGCGCTCGCGGACGGCGAACAGGAGGCCGCGCGCCTGATCGCGGCCCGGCACCGGGCCACCGCGAAACCCCTCGTGGTGCAGTCGATGTATCCCGAGTCGCCCAGCTGCCGCACCCTCGCCGCAGCCGGCATCCCGGTCTTCGCCGCCACCGAGGACGCCGCGCGCGCCCTCACCACCACGGCACCCGGCGCACCGCGCACCGGCGTCGCACCCCTTCCCCCGCCCGCGGCCCCCCTGCGCGAAAGCGGCTACCTGCAGACCCGCAGCGCCCTCGAAGCCGCAGGTCTCCCGTTCCCCGCCGCCCGGGAGATCCACGACGAGAGCGAACTGCTCGCCGCCACCGGGGAGTTCTGCGGGCCCTACGTGCTCAAAGCCCTCCACCTGCTGCACAAGTCCGATGCGGGCGGTGTGGCACTGGGCCTGGCCGGACCCGGTGAACTCCTCGCCGCCTTCCGCGAGATGCACGCCCGGCTCGGCGCCCCCTCCTACTCCGTCGAGGCCATGGCGGACCTGACCGACGGCGTCGAGCTGATCGTCGGCGTCCATCGCGACCCCCGATTCGGCCCGGTCGCCATGGTGGGGCTGGGCGGGGTGCTGGCCGAGGCCCTGCGCGACGTCGCCTTCGCCCTGGCCCCGGTACCCGCCGAGCGTGCCCTGCGCCTGCTGCGCGGACTGCGCACCGCCGCCCTGCTCGACGGGGTGCGCGGCAGGCCCGCCGTGGACATCACCGCGGCCGCCGCGGCGGTGGAGACGGTCACGGCGTTCGCCGCCGCCCACCCGGAGATCGCCGAGATCGAGGTCAACCCCCTGCTCGTGAGCCCCCACGGAGTCCTCGCCCTCGACTCCCGCGCCGTACTCGCCCGACCCACCCCTGTGTGACACCACCGAAGAGGCCCCCATGGACATGCGCTACACCCCCGAGCAGGCCGACCTCAAGCGCCGCGCCGCCGACTACGCACGCCTGCTGATGCGGTACGAGGACCAGTCCGAGCAGGCCGGCGGCCCGCTGCCGCAGCAGCTCGTCAGCGAACTGACCCGGGCCGCCATGGACGCCGGCGTCTACGCCATCAACATGCCCGCCGAATGGGGCGGAGCCGGCCTCGGCCTCCTCGACCAGGTCATCGTGGAGGAGGAGTTCGGCAAGGTCACCAACTGCCTGTGGGACATCCCCTGGCGGCCCGCCAACGTGCTGGCGTACGGCGACGAGCGGCAGCGCGAGACGTACCTGCTGCCCGTGATCCGGGGCGAGAGGTTCGACGCGTTCGCCGTCACCGAACCGGGCGCCGGTTCCGACCCGGCCTCCGGCACCTCCACCGCCACCCGCACCGACGGCGGCTGGCTGCTCAACGGCGAGAAGTGGTTCGTCACCTGCGGCGACATCGCCGACTTCCTGCTGGTGCAGGCGGACGCCGGCCCCGAGCGGCTGCCCACCCTCTTCTTCGTCGACAAGGCCGCGCCCGGCGTCGAGATGACGCGCGTCCCGCGCTTCATGCACTCCGCGGTCAACGGGCACCCCGAGTTCACCTTCACCGACGTCTTCGTGGCCGACGAGGACGTACTCGGCGGCGTCGGCGACGGCTACGAGCTGACCAAGGAATGGTTCACCGACGAACGCCTGATGATCGCGGCACGCACCGTCGGCGCCGCCGAACGCGCCCTGCGGCTCGCCCGTGACTGGGCGGTGGAGCGGGAGCAGTTCGGGGCACCGATCGCCTCGTACCAGCTGATCCAGGGCATGCTCGCGGACTGCGCCGTGGACATCGCGGTCAACCGCGCCTACACCCACCAGGTCGCCTGGGAGGCCGACCAGCCGGACACCGACCGCAAAACGCTGCACGCCAAGGCCTCCACCGCCAAGCTCGCCGCAAGCGAGGCCGCCGGCCGGGTCGCCGACCGCTGTCTGCAGATCTTCGGCGGCCGGGGCTACGACCGCAGCTACCCCGTCGAGCGCCTGTATCGCGAACTGCGCGTCGACCGGATCTGGGAGGGCACCTCCGAGATCCAGCGGCTGATCATCGCCAACGAACTGATCAAGCGCGGCACCCGCGCCCTGGCCCTGCCCACGCACTGAACCCGCCCCTTCATCACCCCACAGCGAGGACATCCATGGACTTCCGCCTCACCCCGCGCCAGGCACAGCTCAAGGCCGACGCGCGCGCCCTCACCGACTTCATCGCCGCCTACGAGCTCACGTGCGAGGAGAACAACGGCCTGCCCGCCGAGGCGCACGCCAAGATCCGTGACGCGGTCCTCGACGCCGGGCTCCAGGCCGTCAACATGCCGGCCGAGTGGGGCGGAGCCGGCCTCACCATCGCCGAGCAGGCCACCGTGCAGGAGGAGCTGGGACGGCTGACCGGCGCCCTGTGGGACATGGTGTGGCGCCCCGCCAACGCCCTGCGCCTGTGCACCCCGGAGCAGCGCGAGCGCTTCCTCGTCCCGGTGATCAGGGGGGAGCGGCGCGACTGCTACGCCGTCACCGAGCCCGGCGCCGGCTCGGACCCGCAGAACCTGGCCACCACGGCGACGAAGAACGACCGGGGCTGGGTGCTCAACGGCGAGAAGTGGTTCGTGACGGTCGGCGACCACGCCGACTTCATGATCGTGCTCGCCGCCGCCGGACCGGAACGCGCGCCGACGCTGTTCCTCGTGGACAAGGACACCCCGGGTATCGAGATGACACGCGTCCCGCGCTTCATGCACACCTTCGTCTACGAGCACCCCGAGTTCACCTTCACCGACGTACAGGTGGGAGAGGACGCCGTGCTCGGCGGCGTCGGCGAGGGGTACGACATCACGCGCTCGTGGTTCACCGAGGAACGCCTCATGATCGCCGCGCGCACCACCGGCGCCGCCGAACGCGCCCTGGAACTGGCCCGTGACTGGGCGGTGGAGCGGGAGCAGTTCGGGGCGCCGATCGCCTCGTACCAGCTGATCCAGGGCATGCTCGCGGACTGCGCGGTGGACATCGCGGTCAACCGCGCCTACACCCACCAGGTCGCCTGGGAGGTCGACCAGGCCTCGGCCGGCGACCGCAAGACACTGCACGCCAAGGCGGCCATCGCCAAGCTCGCGGCCAGCGAGGCCGCCGGCCGGGTGATCGACCGGTGCCTGCAGATCCACGGCGGCCGGGGCTACGACCGCACCTACGCCGTCGAGCGGCTCTACCGGGAGCTGCGGGTCGACCGGATCTGGGAGGGCACCTCCGAGATCCAGCGGCTGATCATCGCGGGCGAGCTGATCAAGCGCGGCCCGGGCGTCCTGGACCTGCCCACCGCCTGACGACCATGGCCGACACGGACCAGAGGGAGCCCTGCATGACCGGCATCGAAAGCGTCGGAGTCGTCGGCTGCGGCCTGATGGGCGCGGGCATCGCCGAGGTCTGTGCGCGGGCCGGCCTGCCGGTGACCGTGGTGGAACGCGACGCGCAGGCCGCCCGGTCGGGCCGCCTGCGCGTCACCCGCTCGCTCGACCGGGCCACCGCGCACGGCAGACTCACCGCGGAACGGCGTGCGGCCGCCGCCGACCTGATCACCGTCGTCGCCGAGGTCGAGGCACTGCACGACCGCGACCTGGTGATCGAGGCCGTGGCGGAGGACGAGCGCCTCAAGACCGACGTCTTCACCCGCCTCGACGCCGTGGTCACGGGCGAGGGGGCCATCCTCGCGACGAACACCTCCTCCATCCCGGTCATCCGGCTCGCCGCCGCGACCGGCCGCCCCGAACACGTCGTGGGCGTGCACTTCTTCAACCCCGTACCGGTACTGCGGCTGGTCGAAGTCGTACCCTCCCTGCTCACCTCGGGCGCCACCGTGACCCGGGCCGAGACCTTCGTGACGGGCAGGCTCGGCAAGGAGGTCGTACGGACCCGGGACCGGGCCGGCTTCGTCGTCAACGCGCTGCTCGTCCCCTACCTGCTGGCGGCCATCCGCATGGTGGAGTCGGGCGGCGCGAGCGTCGAGGACATCGACCGCGGCATGGTCCTCGGCTGCGCGCACCCGCTCGGCCCGCTGGCCCTGACGGACCTCATCGGCCTGGACACCACGCGGGCCATCGCGGAGTCGCTGTACGCCGAGTTCCGCGAGCCGCAGTTCTCGCCGCCCCCGCTGCTGTCCCGGATGGTGGAGGCCGGACTGCTGGGCCGCAAGTCCGGGCGCGGCTTCCACACCTACGACGGAGAGCCGCAGCGCGGGGCGGCGGCACCGGGGAGACCACGGTGAGGGAAAATGGCCACGGCGTACGACCACCGGACGAGGGGAGCGCCAGGGTGTCCACCAAGGTGCGCACGGCAGACACGCGCGAGCGCATCCTGACCGCCGCGTGCGAGGTCATCGCCGAGATCGGCTTCGAGAAGATCCGCATGCGCATGGTCGCGGAGCGCGCCGGCGTGTCGACCGCGCTGCTCCACTACCACTTCGACACGCGCGAGAAGCTGTTCACCGAGGCGATGACCCACTCCTTCGCCCACACCGCGGTCGACGTCGAACGCGACGCGGAGACGGCGCCGGCGGCGGTCGTCCTGGCCAGGATCCTGCGCAGCCTGCTGCCCAGTGATCCCGAACTGCACCAGGACTGGCGGCTGTGGCAGGAACTGTGGGCCCGGGCCCTGCGCGACGAGACCACCCGGGCCTTCGCCGTGGACCTGTACGCGCAGCTGCACGCCTGGGTGGCCGGAGCGGTACGGCGCGGCATCGCGTCCGGCGAGTTCACGCCGACCGACGTGGACGAACTGAGCACGCTGGTCCTGTCTCTGAGCGACGGCTACGGCATCCGGCTCATGCTGCGCGACCCGACGGTCACCCTGGACACGGCCCTCACCGCCATCTGGCGCCAGGTCTCCGCCGCGCTCGGCCTGCCGGGCACGCTGCCGACGGAGTGAATTCCGGCCGAGCGTGACTGCGCGGCGGTCCTCGGCGCTCGGGGTTGGTGACTCACCACCACCGGGTTGTCGGACTTGCGCAGCAACGGAGTCGCGGCCTGGGTGACACGGACGACGCGGACGGCGTGGGTGCCGAACACGGCGGCCGCGGACTTGGCGGTGACGCCGTCGGCGCCGAGGGTGTGGTCCGCCATGCCGGCGTTGCCGGCCAGGACGACGAGGCGGGGCTCCCTGACACTGCCGACGGCGAGTTCGGCGAGGGCCGGTGACAGGTGCTACCTCAGGAGCCACCTCCGGGTCAGCTCCATCATTTCCGCGCGGCTGCGACCGCCGTGGTCGGCGGCGATGAAGTGGCTGCCGATCCGCACCGAGTAGGTGATCAGGCTGCGGACTTCGACGTCGTCCTCGTCGTCGCAGAAGGAGCCGAAGAGCGAGCGCAGATAGTCCATGCGCCGGTTGTCGACGCGCCGGAGCCGGTGCGCGACGGCCTCGTCACGCCGGGCCCAGTCGCGGATCGCGAGGTCGGTCGCGGTGCCGGTCACTGGCCCGTCGGCGAACGAGGTGACGAGCGTGAAGAGCCGCTCCAGCTTGGCGCGGGCGTCTCCTCCTCCGCTCTCGACCTCCTCGATCACCGCCTCGGTGACCTCGCGCTCCCACGTGTCGAGCATCTCGGTGAGCAAGGCGTCCCGGTTGCGGAAGTAGCCGTAGAAGCCGCCCTTGCTGACGCCGAGCGACTGCGCCAGCGACTCGATCCGTACGGCCTCCGGGCCGCCGACGGCGAGCACGCGCAAGCCCTCCTCGATCCATCTGCCGCGAGGCGTACGGGCCTTGACCATGATGTGGCTCCCCTCACGCCCCCCTATCTATACGGTGCCGTATAAAGGGGCCTAGTCTTGTCTATACGGCATCGTATAGATAGGGGCCAGCTCATGAGACTCCCCAGTACCGCGCACACGTCCCGCCCCTGGCGGATCCACGAGGTCACCGGCGACTTCCACCTGGAGGACGTGTGGGCCCTTCCGACACCAGGCGGCCCCGACGATCTTCCGCACCTCGTGCGCCAGATCGCGGGTGAGGGAGGCGACAGGACAACGGTCTCTTCCCCCGTGTACCGCGGGCTCTTCGCGATCCGCTGGAAGCTCGGGAGGCTGCTCGGCTGGGACGCGCCCGCCACCGGCGTCGGCGCCCGCGTGCCGAGCCTGCGCGACCGGTTGCCGGCGGACCTCCGAGAGAGTCCCCGGGGCCCCGACTCCCGTTCGCTTCCGTTCACCTCCGTCTACCAACTGCACGACGAGTGGGCGGCCGAGACGGCCAACCGGACCGTGCACGCGGTGATGCACATCGGCTGGGTCCCGGACGAGACCGGCGGCTATCGCGGACAGATGGCCGTCCTGGTGAAGCCGAACGGGCTGTTCGGCGTCCTCTACATGGCTGCCATCAAGCCGTTTCGGTACCTGGGGGTGTATCCGGCCATGTTCCGGGCGATGGGGCGCAAGTGGGAGGCAGGCGCGGGCGAAAGAAGCGCGCTCGGGTGATGCGGGCTGTGCCCCGGGCGCGGGGCGGGGAGTTTCAGGGGCGGTCGGGCCCTCCGGTGCGGAAGACCGGCCAGCAGACTTCGGTCCGCCAGAGCGCGCTGTCCGGGGTCTGGCGCTGGCCGACCAGGTAGTACTCGCGGACGGGGCCGTCGATGACGAGTGCGCGCCGTGAGACGTAGGTGGCCAGCGCGCCGTAGGCGCGGTCGACCTCGGAGGGCGGGCCGCAGTGCTCGATCACGGCGAGTTCCGCAGACGGCACGTGCAACGGCTCGACCCGGCCGAGCGGTCGGAGGGGGCCGTCGCAGGGCACGAACACGGTGGCCTTCCCTCGGTGCAGGGTGAACAGCTCGTCGGCGTACAGGCCGCCGGCAGGGCCGGTCTCGCGCAGCCCCTGGCCGGCCAGGGTCGCGAACAGTTCGCCGAGGGCGCCCTGGAACCAGGTCCCGACGTCTTGGGCCTCGACCGTGGCGGTGATGGCCGCGGCGGGGACCGCGTCGACGCTGCGCAGTTCGATCCGGGGAGCGTCGCCCGCCGCAGGCGGGGCCAGCAGGTCGTGCAGCGCCGCGACCGCGCGCTGGGTCCGGTCGAGCTGTTGCTCCAGCCGGTGCAGGTGCGCGCTGATGTGCCGGTTACGGGTTGCCACGTCCGAAGCTGCCAGGACGGTCCTGATCTCCTCCAAGGGCATGCCGAGGTCCCGGAACCGGCGCACCACCTGGGCCGTGGGGATCTGCTCGGCCGAGTAGCGCCGGTACCCGGTGTGCGGATCCACGTCGGCCGGTTCCAGCAGGCGGATCTCGTGGTAGTGGCGCAGGGTCTTGACGGTCATGTGGGTGGCGCGCGAGAAGTCGCCGATCGACAGGTAGCTCGTCACCCTTCGATTGTGCGGCCTCCCCCAGGGGGAGAGTCCGGCGGAGCGGCCCCCCTTGACCCTCCCGCTGCGGGCGCCCGGAGCGTGGTGCCGACGGCCGGATCCCGGCCGTCCACGTGCCGAGTGAGGGAGTTGACCGATCATGCCGCAGACCACCGTCACGGACGTCGACCAGATCGTGCGGCGTTACGTGGCCGTCTGGAGCGAGCCGGACGCCGCCGCACGCAAGCGCGCCGTCACCGAGCTGTGGGCCCCGGACGGCGTCGAGTTCGTCGAAGGCACCCAATTCCGCGGCCACGAGCGGCTCGTGGAGCGGGTGACGGAGGCGCACGGGCTTTTCGTTGCCTCCGGGGAGTACCACGTCACGCACGACGACCACGTCACCGTGCACGAGGACGTCGCCATGTTCACCACCCAGTTGACGTACGCGACAGGCCCGCGGGCGGGTGAAGTGGCCTGGGCGGCCCGGGTGTTCCTCGTGCTGGACGACGACGGCCGGATCCTGCAGGACTACCAGCTGACCGTGCGGCCGCTGCCCGAGTCATAGGGCCGGGAGCAGACCTCGTGCCGATCCAGCCCCGGGCCGTGCGGCATCGATAATTGCCTCTTTGGGATTCGCAAAGGATGCATATGAGATGAAATTCGGCCCTCTATGGACGATTCGGCGGTACGGCCGCCTCTGCCTGGATAGACAATCCCTGCCACCCTCGCGCGCGGCGACCTGCGGTGACCAACGTCGCTCGGCTGCGCATGTGCTTCCCGAAAGCTTGGCAAAGCAGGTGATTCCTGCCATCCGCAGATAAATCCACTCTTGTGGTATTCCGGCTACAGGAAGACGATCCCTCCTCGTTCCCACCCCCTACCTGCGAGGAGTTCTTCATGAGCGAGCGGATGAGCCTCGGCCCGGATGCCGCACGGCAACTCGCCAACACCACCAAGACGACACCCCAGATGCGCGGCATCACGCCGCGCTATCTCCTGCGCGCGCTGCCCTGGGTGGACGTCGAGTCCGGCGTCTACCGGGTCAACCGGCGCCGTACGTACGTCCTGGGCGACGACCGCATCAGCACGACCGACGACGAAACGCCGCGCGTCGTCAAAGGCGACCTCCGTGAACTGCCGTACCTGCGCGAGGCGGACGAGTTGCTGCTGGAGGAGCTGGCCGGCGCGTTCACGCAGGTGTGTTTCGAGCCCGGCGAGGTGCTGGCCCAGGAGGGCGCCCCGGCCGACCGACTGTGCGTGATCGTGCACGGGCGCGCGGAGAAGCGCGCGACCGGGCAGTACGGCGCGGACGCGCTCCTCGACGTCATCGGCGACGGCCAGTTCTTCGACCTCGGCGCGTGGACCCGCGCCGAGGCCATGCCGTACCGGGTGCAGGCGCTGACCGCCGGCGTCGCCCTCTGCCTGGACCGCGCCGAACTCGCCCGGCTCGGCGAGCGGGACGAGTCCTTACGCGGTGCGGTGGACGCGTACGTCGCCGGCGCCGACGTCATGGCCGGCGCCGAGGTCCCCGTGGACCTCACCGCGGGACACGTCGGCGAGCCGGACCTGCCGGGGACGTTCGTCGACTACGAGGACACGCCCCGCGAGTACCACATGACCCTCGCGCAGACCGTACTGCGCGTGCACACACGCGTCGCCGACCTCTACAACGGGCCGATCGACCAGACGCGGGCCCAGGCCAACCTCACCGTTCACGCACTGCGCGAGCGGCAGGAGGCCTCGATGCTGTACCACCCGGAGTTCGGGCTCTTCAACAACGTCGCCCCCGGGCAGCGCGTACAGACGCGCACCGGCGCGCCGACCCCCGACGATCTGGATGAACTGCTGACGCGGGTGTGGAAGCAGCCCGCGTACTTCCTCGCCCACCCCAAGGCGATCGCGGCGTTCGGCCGTGAATGTACGCGCCGGGGCGTGCCCCCGGTGATCGAGAACCGCTTCGGAAGCCCGCTGCTGACCTGGCGCGGAGTGCCGCTGCTGCCGTCGGACAAAGTGCGGTTCTCCGGGGGCGCGGGCGGGGGTACGACCGAGATCCTGCTGATGCGGCTGGGTGAGGCCGAGCAGGGCGTGGTGGGCCTGCGGCCGTCGAACGTCGCCGACGAGGTCGAGCCCGGCCTGGCGATGAAGAACATGGGTGTGGACCAGAAGGGCATCACGTCGTACCTGATGACGGCGTACTTCAACGCAGCGGTGCTGGTGGAGGACGCGCTCGCGGTGCTCCAGAACGTCGAGGTGTCCAAGTACCATGACTACTCCTGACGTTGCCGGGTTCACCGGCCTGACGACGCCGACCGCGCCGCGCCTGACCGGACTTCCCGGGTCTTCTGCGCCCACCGGCCAGGCCATGGCTCCTGCCGCCCTCCAGCCGTACGGCACCTCCCGGGGCTTCTCGCCCGAAATGGCCCGCCGGGACGTGCCGATCCTGCACCGGACGGTCAACGGCCACCCGCTGATCTGGCTGGACAACGGCGCCACCACGCAGAAACCCCGGCAGGTGATCGAAGCGCTGGCGGCGTTCTACGCCTCCGCCAACTCCAACATCCACCGGGGCGCGCACACCATGGCGCGCGAGGCCACGGAGATGTACGAGGCGGGCCGGGCCGAGGTAGCGCGCTTCCTGGGCGCGCCCTCGCCCGAAAGCATCGTCTTCGTCCGGGGAACGACCGAGGCCATCAACCTGGTCGCGCAGAGCTGGGGGCGCGCCAACCTCGGCCCCGGAGACGATGTCCTGGTGCCGGTGCTCGAGCACCACGCGAACATCGTGCCCTGGCAGCTGGTCGCCAAGGAGACACGAGCGCGCGTCGTGCCCGTACCCCTGCGGCCGGACGGCCGCGTCGACCAGGACGCGTACGTCGATCTGCTCTCCGCGCGGACCCGGCTCGTGGTCGTCAGCCACGCCTCGAACGTCCTCGGCACCGTGCCGCCGGTGCGGGAGATGACGGCGCTGGCGCACCGCTATCAGGCGAAGGTGCTGGTGGACGGGGCACAGGCGGTGGCGCACCTCCCCGTCGACGTACAGGACCTGGACGCCGACTTCTACGCCTTCTCCGGCCACAAGATCTACGCCCCCACCGGCATCGGCGCCCTGTACGTCAGGCCGGAGATCCTCCAGACCATGGCGCCGTGGCAGTCGGGCGGCAACATGATCGAGTCAGTGAGCTTCGGCGGGACCACGTACGCACCGGTCCCACACCGCTTCGAAGCCGGCACCGGCCACATCTCCGGCGTGGCCGGCCTGCTGTCCGCCCTCAACTGGCTGACGGCCTTCGACCGCAAAGCCGTGGCCGACTACGAGACGCAGCTGATGGCCTACGCGCAGGAAGCCCTGGTCAAGGTCCCGGGCCTTGAGCTGCTGGGGCCGGCGGCCGAGCGGATCGGTGTACTGACCTTCACCATGCCCGGTCACACCCCGACCGAGATCGCCGACTGGCTGGACGGCGACGGCATAGCCATCCGGGCCGGCCACCACTGCGCCCAGCCGGCCCTGGCCCACTACGGCCTCGACTCGGCGGCCCGTGCGTCGCTGGCGCTGTACAACACCAGGGAGGAGGTGGACCGGCTGGTGGCGTCGCTCCTGGAGCTGCAGTCCGCCTGAAGCCGGACGCTCGGTGACCCCCGACGGGGCTGACGGGCCTGCCCGTATGACGCCGCCACAGGCATACGGGCAGGCCCGGTCTTCGCGGCCGTTACGGCGGCGTCCTCGGCAGCCGGGTGGCCGGGGCGAGCTCGGTGACGACGCCTGATGAGACCGCGGCCCGCGTCGTGGCCGCGCTGTTGGAGTGGCGCCGGCGGCTGGAGAGGATGGCTCAGCGCTGTGCGGAGCCTGTGCCGCCGCCAAAAGCCTCTCCCGAAGACCGCAGCCGGCATCGGGAACGGGCCTGCGTCCGGCTCGTGACCCTCGCGCTGGACTCGGGAGCGGAGGGTGCGTGGCACGGCCAGGCGGCGCTCGTCCCGCACTGGTTCCTCAGGTCCGGTCCGCCGGCGCGACCCCATCCGCGCACAGCGTCTGCTCGCCGCCCACGACCGCGTGGCAGCGCGAAGTCCTCGGCGAAGCGGAAGCGCCATTCCGTACGAACGACGCCTATGCGAAGGCCGGCCGCGAGCACTATGGCCTGACACCGCTCACCCAGGCTGACTTCGCCAGCTGCCTGCGCGAGGCGGCGGCATCTCGTTGTTGCCGCCCGGTGTCAGCGCCCGGCGGAGCGGAAGTGCCGTGATGGAGACGAAGACACCGAAGAGCGTGATCGGCAAGAGCCCTACCGGACGGAGAAACGCGGTGGGATGCGTCAGGACCGCGCTCCAAGCGACGCTCCAGTTGCCGAGCACGTCCGCGAGCATGACCACGGCAGCGAGCAATGCCCCGCCAGGGCGGGCACGGATGATCAACAGTGCGACCAGCGGATCGAGCAGCAAGAGCAGGTGGAAGAGCAGTTGGACGAGCATCGGTGCGTAGCTGTAGGCATTCAGCCCGCCCGTCATCAGGAAGTACCCGTGCGCTCCGGTCCCTTCCAGAAAGCCGATCACGTACGCCATCGCCGTGCACCGGATCCAGACCGGACGATCCCCCCATCGCATGGTCGTCACCCTAGCTCGTCCCGGAACGGCGTCTACGACGGCGGTGAAGGTGAGGCAAGGGCATGGAACGGCCGTCAAGAAGCGGAAGGCGTCCTGCGTGATGAGCCGGCCGACGAGCTGGACCGGCGGTCGTGGCGGCGTCGCTCACGGGGCCGGTGTCGCCGGGCACTTGGAGTTGTCGGCCGGGAGTCGTCCGGTGAGCAGGTAGCGGCTGCCGTGCTGGTCCATGCAGGTGTTGCCGTCGAACAGATACTGGCCGTGGTCGCCGCCGCCCGCGACGACGAGGCGGGAACCGGCCAGCACCTGGTGCATGCGCCGCGCGCCCTCGACCGGGGTCGCCGGGTCGTCCTTGGCCTGGAGCAGCAGGATCGGCGGCACCTTGGCCGAGCCGATCTTCACGGGCCGGGCCGTCGGTACCTTCCAGAACGCGCACGGCGCGCTGTACCAGGTGTTCAGCCAGGCGAACAGCGGAGCCTTGGGGGCCGCCGCCGCGGTGTCCCGGTGCCACGTCGCCCAGTCACGGGGCCAGGCGTCGTCCACGCAGTTGTAGGCGAGCTGGGCCGGGTCGACGCCGCCGAGGGCGAGCTGGTCGGTCGCGCCGAGCAGTGTGCTCGCATCCCCGCGCCGGTAGTCCGCGACGGCCTGGGCCACATTTCCCCAGTCCAGATCGGTGTACATGGCGGAGGCGAGCAGATCGTCGATCTCGGCGCTGCCCGCCCTGCCCCCGGCGGGGTGAGCGCCCAGCTTCTCGCGGACGGCGTCCCACGCGGCCGACACCTTCGCCGCACTGGTGCCCAGGTGGTAGGTCCGGTCCTTCTTGGCCGCCCAGGCGAAGAACTGGCCGGTCCGGTGCTGGAGCGCCGGATCCTGTTCGTACTGCGAGGCGTAGGTGGTCACGGTCGGATCGACGACGCTGTCGAGGATCATGCGGCCGGTGTGCGAGGGGAACAGCGTCGCGTAGGTGGCGCCCAGCCTCGTGCCGTACGAATACCCGAGGTAGTCGAGTTTGTCGCGGTGGAACGCGGTACGGATCCGGTCCATGTCACGGGCCGCGTTCTCGGTCGTGATGTACGGCAGCAGATCCCGGGAGTTCGCACCGCACTGTTCGGCGACCTTGCGGGCCACGGTCAGCCGCGCCTGCTCCTGGGCATCCGTGGCCGGCGTGTACGGCGCGGCCGGATGCTTGAGCAGCTTGGCCGTGTCCCCGCAGGACACCGGGGCGCTGGCGCCGACACCGCGCGGGTCGAAGCTGACCACGTTGTACTGCGCGGCGACATCCTGGGGCAGCGAGCTCCACACCAGCTTCGCCGTGCCGATACCCGGTTCGCCCGGACCACCCGGGTTGACCACGAGGGTGCGGGGAGCGTTCAGGTCGCCGGCCATCGACAGGGTGAGCTTGATCTGCCGGCCGTTCGCCCTGGTGTAGTCGAGGGGCACCTTGAGGGCGGCGCAGTAGGTGCCGCGCGGCGCGTCGGAGCCCGCGGGGCAGGTGGACCAGTGAAGGGCCGCGGGGCCACTGGCCGTGACGGCGGTCGGCGCCGCGTCGGCCGCGTGGGGTTCGGCGAGGGCGACGAGCCCGAGAGCGGCAGCCAGAGCCGCACTGCGCCGCATGAGGGGAGAGGTCGTGTGGGGCAAGTGCTCCTGCTTTCAGGTCAGTTCGGCTGCTGCCGGAAAGCAAGACGACGAGGAGGGCCGAAAGGTTGGCCTTGAGGCCGGCAGCCCTCGGCCCGGGGCTTCCAGGGGTGACGGTGCCCACGAGAGCGGGATCACATCCTAAGCAGGATCGTAGGACGGGATGCCCCTGAACAGGGCAGATGCAGGCATTATTTCCGATTTGGGGCGTTTTATCGGTAGTGGGGTAGTAGGTCACATCATTGCCTTCCGCCCCGGCCGCCGCTAAACATTGCTGTCGTCGCCGGGAGCCGGAACACGCACCCAGCGCATCCCCCCGGGGCCGCCCGCATCCGTGCGGACACCCCGACGCCGCCGCAACGAACAGCGGCCGGCACCGACGATGTCCCCTGCCGGAGAGTTGCTGACGCATGATCATGACCAACCGCACCCGCATCGCCCGCCTGCGCACCCTCGCCCTCACCGGCATCACCACCACGGGCGCCGCGGCCGCCGCCCTCACGCTGATGCCGACGAACGCACAGGCCGCCGAAGCGAC